>JBNJHQ010000060.1:9647-13178 GCA_051748705.1 Bacteroidota bacterium
CCTGCCGGCGCAGCCCGCACCGGACTCCTCTCCCGGCCCCTGCCGGCGCAGCCCGCATAAGAACCTGTCAGTCGTCGTACTTCATGGTTATTCTTGTTCCATATTTCTTGTCTTCCAGCTTGAATGCCTCGGTGATTACACTTTTTTGCCCCCCCTCCTTTATAAAATTCAGGCATGCCTCAATCTTTGGTGCCATACTGCCTTTAGAAAACTGGCCTTCGTTGAGGTATCTCAGGGTATCTTCATAATCGATATGATCAAGGGCCAGCTCTCCCTCTTTTTTATAATTCAGATAAACATAAGGGACATCAGTCAGTATATAAAACTCATCAGCTTTAATCTCCGAGGCAAGAAGGGCTGACGCCATGTCTTTGTCGATTACTGCTTCTGAAGGTCTGACATCATTTTTTTCATCAATATATACAGGTACTCCTCCACCTCCCGAGGCTATCACAATGTTTCCCTTCCTGGCCAGGTCCTCTATGATTTCATCATTCATTACCTTTATTGGCCGGGGTGAGGGCACAACCCTCCTGTAGCCGTCTTTAACCTTGACTTCTTCCTTGAAAATCCATCCCTTTGTTTTATGTAATTCATCGGCAGCAGCCTTATCATATATCTTACCCACCCTCTTTTGCGGGTCGGTAAAGGCAGGATCATTTTTGTCGACCACAACCTGTGTAACAAGGCAGGCAACATTTTTCTCGATCCCGTACTTATTGAGTACGTTGCGAAGCATACGTTCTATCATATAGCCTATACCCCCCTGGGTGTCGGCAACACAAATATCAAGGGGCATCTGTGCAATATTATATAATTGTTCGCCCGCATCGTTCCTCATCAGGACATTTCCTACCTGTGGTCCGTTTCCATGTGTTATTACAAGATCATAATCCTGCCTGATAAGATGAACCAGGTTTTCCAGGGTGTCTGTGGTGTTTTGTTCCTGTTCCTCGATGGTCCCGGCCTGGTCTCCCCTGAGAAGTGCATTTCCTCCTAATGCAATAACTGCAAGTTTTTTCATCACTAATAATTTATAAGCCTGTAAGGCATGTTGAAAACTTTCGGAAAAAAGAAAAACACAAATCTATAATTTTTAGTCATAAAATCCAGACTGCAGTGAGAAAAAGAGCAGCACGGATATGCAAAAAGGAATGAATGCAGGCCTGCCCGGACGGCAGGTGCATACTCACAGTAAAACTGCCTGTGAGCCCGCTGCGTACTGTTCGCTCTCACATGATTTTTTTATCATATCCCTTTATGATTTTATAATTAATTAAAATCATGTTCGTTTCATAATATAAGTGCATGGTAGGTAATATAAAAAAAATATTATTTTTGCATACAATAATTGAAAGAATATAATTCATTTTCAGGGTGAGATATACAGTCATTTCTTTGTATTCCCTTTTATTAATCCTTACCGGATTGTGCGGGTGTAAAGAGTCTTCCCTGAGATCATTTGATGAGGGCGAGATCCATTATAAAATAATTTTTCACGGCAGGAATGCCATACTCCCTGATGAGCTCATGCCAAACAGTATGATTGTCAAGTTCAAGGATGACAAAACATTAATGGAGATTAGCTCACCGGTAGGAAATAACGGGGTTTTTATTGTTACAGAGCCAGAAAAGAACCAGAGCAAGACTTTCCTTAAGGTACTGGGAATGAGTTATTATTATGAGGGAACAGCAGGTGAGATTCCACCTGGCATTGATCCCATGAAAGGCATGTCTGTAGAATTTACCAGCAAGGTGACAAGCATACTTGATCTCAAATGCAATAAGGCGATCATCAGGATACCCGAAAAGGATTTTACCTATGATATATGGTATACGGATGAACTGAAGATTAGCAAACCCAATGATTCAACACCTTTTAAAGAAATAGACGGGGTTCTGATAAATTTCTTTTTTCTTATGGGTGATATCATGGTTGAGTTCCAGGCTGATGGGATATATGAGCGTCCTGTCCCGGATAAAGTATTTGATAAGGGGGATGATTTCAGAAGGATTGACCGCAGTTCGATGGACAGGCTTATCACCAGCATGATGAACCTGTAAGCATCCTTACTTTTCTTCATCATCAACATAAATTTACTAACTTTACGACACTAAAAACAGGAACTGCAGGTTTATACAGTAATAGGCGCTATTCCTGTTTATACAGATATTCTGAGAATGAAAAAGAGAAATAAGAAAAGCAGCCGGTCAAAAGGGAAAGAAGGGCCGGGAAAGAAAAGCGGGTATTCTGTTTTTAGGGATGAAAGGATCAAATTTATTACCGGTCTCATCATTACCGGGTTTTCGGTATACCTTTTCTTTGCTTTCATTGCTTACCTTTTCTGGTGGAAAGCTGATCAGAGCTTTGCAGCACCCGTACTGTCGGGGGCAGAAGAGCAGGTTAAAAACTGGTCGGGCAAAAGCGGGGCCTGGTTTGCCGATATATTCATAAATAAAGGTTTTGGCCTGGCAGCATTTTTTATCCCCGTTATCCTGGCTGCCATTGGTCTGAAGATGTTGCATATAAAAAATATCAGGGCCGGCAGGATAAGCCGTGACCTGGTACTCGGCACCATTATATTTTCCATAATACTAGCTTATATCTTCGGTCATGCCGACGGTATGCTGGGAAGCGGTCCGGGAGGGGCACACGGCTTCTTTGTGAGCCAGTGGTTAAATGCTTTCATGGGCAAACTGGGAACAGGCATATTATTGTTCGTTGTTCTCCTGTCTTACCTTGTACTGGTATTCAATATAAGGCCATCTTTTGCAAACATAAGATCGGTCATACCATGGATGAAAAAGGAAGTTCCGGTGGAGGAAGAGGGAGTTGAAGCGGATCCCGGATTCAGGATACACCGCCCTGGTGATGACGAATATATTGTTGATGATACAGGCGGTGCTCATGCTGATGACCCCGGTGAAGAGATGCCCGAAGATCAAAGGGAAGTGGAAAGCGAAAAATCACCCCTCGGGCCTATAATAAATGAAATACAGGCGGGTGGTGAAAAAAACGGGGTTTCAATTTCGATAACCAAGGCGATGGCTGACGACCAGCTTACGGATGAAGAAGTGGAAAGACTGAAAGAGAGTTATGACCCGAGGCTTGATCTTTCAGGTTTTAAAATGCCGCCCATCAGCCTGCTGGAGGATCACAGGTCAGAAACAAGGTTTGATGATTCCGAAATAATCGAGAAGAAAGACACAATAGTTAAAACCCTGCGTGACTACAATATTGAGGTCAAACATATTTCAGCAACTGTTGGTCCCACCGTCACCCTTTATGAAGTGGTGCCTGAGAGGGGCGTCAGAACCGCCAAAATAAAGTCGCTCGACAACGACATTGCCCTGAGCCTGTCTGCTTTTGGCATTCGTATTATTGCACCAATCCCGGGAAGGGGCACAGTAGGTATAGAAGTACCCAACAAAAATCCTGAAACAGTGTCAATGAAATCGCTCATCAGTACAAAGGCTTTTCAGGACAGTAAATTTGAACTGGCTATTGCACTGGGGCGTACCATTACCAAT
>JBNJHQ010000061.1:0-13171 GCA_051748705.1 Bacteroidota bacterium
CCACCTCTTCCCATTCCGAACAGAGAAGTTAAGCCCGTCAGCGCCGATGGTACTGCGCAAGCGGGAGAGTAGGTCGCCGCCGACTTTATAAACAAAAAGCCCAGGGTTTATCCCGGGCTTTTTTTGTATCTGGCTTCTTTAAACAGGGCATTCAAAAAAAAGCTTTAGCTTTATACACAATATTTCGACATGACTGTTGCAGAATACATAGCAAAAGAGTTAAAGGAAAGGGGTGTTAAATATGTTTTCGGTATACCTGGTGGCCCTTCAATACCCTATATGGACGAGTTCAGGAAAGAAGGGATAGACTTTGTTCTGACCTCTAACGAGACTGCAGCAGGGATAATGGCTGATGTAACGGGCAGGCTGACAGGCATACCCGGGGTGTGCCATGCCACCTTCGGACCGGGAGCTACAAACCTGTCTACCGGCGTTGGCGGTGCAATGCTTGATCGCTCACCTATGATTGCACTGACATCAGTGCTGCCGGAGCTTATGCGAAAGCGAACCGCCCAGATGAATATCGATCATCAGCAGCTTTTTGAGCCACTGACAAAAGCAAGTGTTATAATTAATAACGAGAATACCCGTAGTGTGCTTAATGATGCCTTTGAGCTTGCCCTGGAAGAATACCCGGGTCCGGTGCATCTTGGTATACCATCGGACCTGGCAGGCCAGCAGGCCCGTGTTGAGAAGGAAGAATATATTAATAACAGGAGTGATGTATATGAGTCGCTTGTCGATGATGAAATTACAGAACTGCTGGAATATGCACAAAAACCATTGCTAGTCCTCGGTCTTACTGCAGCAAGGGCCGGAATAAGGGATGAAATAAACACTTTTCTCGATAAACATAAGCTGCCGATTATACTGACACCTATGGCCAAAGGGCTTGTGGATGAGAATCATGAATGTTATTGCGGCGTGTTGTTTCATGCTGCCTCTGACCGCCTGTCTGCAGTGATCAATGAAGCTGACATTGTAATTGGACTGGGCTATGACCCGGTTGAATATAATTATGAAGCCTGGCTCCCGGATGTTCCGTTGATTCATCTGAATACTGTTGCCACGGATATGCCTGAAGGTATAATGGTGAAGCAGGTTAAGGGTCCCCTCGAGGGACTCCTCTCAATGATGGAACCGCTCTTTAAATCTTCGATGAACTGGGATCTTTCATCTATACGGGAATGCAGGGAGTCTATCCAGGGCCTGATAAGGAAAGATTATGAAAATTTCGGGCCGGTAAAAATCCTTAATATCCTCCAGGAGATGCTGCCATCCAACACTATTCTTTGCCTGGATGTTGGTTCACATCTGCATCTCTTCGGTCAGTACTGGAAAACCGGGCGCGAGGGTAGACTGATGATCACCAACGGATGGTCGGGAATGGGATTTGCTATCCCTGCGGCAATCGCATCGGCACTCAACATGCCGGATATGCCGGTCGTATGTGTTAGTGGTGACGGAGGATTCCTTATGATGTGTGGTGAACTGATCACGGCCAGACGCTTAAACCTGGGTGTGATATTTATTGTCCTTGCTGACAGGGAACTTAACCTCATCAAATTGAAGGAACAAAAACGGGGATATGACCCAATGGGAGTAGATCTTTGTGAAGATAAGCTGATAGGAGAAAAATCCTTCCTGGGGGTGCCGGTCGTAAGCTGTTATGATGAGTCCACCCTCAGGGACACGCTGACAGGCTTATATCCCATGAAAGGCCCTTTGATACTTGAGTTGTATATAGATTCTTCTGATTACCAGGAACTGGTAATAAGCTAGTCCTTTTCCTCTTTCTTGGTTTCTTCCTTTTTTGCCTCCCCGGCAGTACTGTCTTTTGCTTCAGTCGTTTTTACCTTCTTATCTGCTGGTTTTTTTGCTGTTTCTTTTTTTGCAGTTGTTTTTTTCTTCTGCACAGGTTTCTTTTCTGTTGTCTTTTTAGCAGCTGTCTCTTTCTTCTTCTCTTCAGGCTCTGATCCGGCTGCCTTTACTTCTTCTGCTTTTGTCCCTGGAGCCTCAGGCTTTTTCACTTCCTCCTTAACTGTTGGTTTATCCGAAGCAGATTTTGCGGCGGCGGAAACTTTTTCCTGTACCTCAGGCTTTTTTACTTCCTCCTTACCTGCTGGTTTATCCGAAGCAGATTTTGCGGCGGCGGAAACTTTTTCCTGTACCTCAGGCTTTTTTACTTCCTCCTTAACTGTTGGTTTGTCCTTATCCTCCTTCAACACATGCTTGGCCTTGACCTCCCACAGGGTGTTCTTTTTCCTTCTTCTTCTGACTCCATATGTACCGCGGATAATTTTGCCTCTTTTGGTCTTTTTATCTCCTTTGCCCATATTTTTAAGTTATTGGTTTATTAAACAAATACATAAATAACAAGAGTCAATAAAGGTAATAAAAATATAGGATATTGGAACCGTGAACTGGCGGCCAGGACACTGGCTGGCACCCGGGGCAAATTTAAGCTGCCATACTGATGCTGATGTCCTGTAAATAGAGGAGTCACTATGTCTGAACCAATATTCTACATGTGTGGACACGGATAAATGAAAAAAACTTTAATTTTAATGCTTATTTGTAATATATCAGTACCTCGTATACATGATCTTAATCAAGCAAAATATCAGCAGACTGTTTATACATATTAAAACTTGTAAGGTGATGCAATTCATAAAAACTGGAAATTTATCATAATGGGAGATGTTAAAACATACAGGAAGCGAGCTGTCCGCTACGACTCGGTGGATATTCTGCGCGATTACAGGTCATATTTCAGGATACCTGAAAGAACAATCTATTTTGACGGTAATTCACTTGGCATGATGCCGCTTGCTTCCGAAAAAGCCGTGAGGGAACTTGTTTCCGTGGCCTGGGGAGAACGTCTTATCAGGGGATGGAATGAAGGATGGTGGGATATGCCAGTCAGGCTTGCAGCTAAGATTGCCACCCTTACCGGAAGCGACAGTGATGAGGTAATAGTATGTGATTCGACCTCGGTCAATCTTTATAAGCTGGTAAATGCAGCCCTGAAAATTCAAAGCGGCAGAAAAAAAATACTGAGTGATAACCTGAACTTTCCATCAGACCTTTATGTGATACAGGGTGTTATAAATAATCTTGATGATGGGCATAAGCTGGAGACTGTCAGTAGTGATCAGGGGATAGATATTGATTACAGGAAACTGTTTGACAGCATGGATGAGGATACTGCTGTTGTTGTTCTCAGTTATGTTTCCTTCAGGAGTGCATTTATGTATGATATGAAGAAAGTCAACGAGCATGCCCATAAAATGGGGGCTCTTGTAATTTGGGATCTGAGTCATGCCACCGGCGCGGTTAACATTGACCTGCATTCAGCCGGTGCAGATATGGCTGTCGGATGTACATACAAGTACCTGAACGGCGGTCCCGGATCACCTGCCTTCCTCTATGTCAGCAGGAAATTACAGGATATAGTGGTGTCCCCTGTCTGGGCATGGCTCGGGGAGAAGAATCCCTTTGAGTTCAGTCTTGATTACAGGCCCTCGGATGGTGCCCGTAAATATATGACCGGCTCACCAACTATCCTTTCCCTGTGCCCTCTTGAACCGGCACTAGATATAATACTCGAGGCGGGAATGAATAATATCAGGGAGAAAAGTGTAAGATTGACGGCTTTCATGCTCGAGCTTTTCCATGTTTTCCTTGAACCCCTCGGGTTTACACTTGGATCCCCCGGGAAAGATGATGAAAGGGGTTCACATATATCAATAAAACATGAGGAAGGCTACAGGATATGTAAAGCGCTGATTGATGACAGCAGGGGAGAATTTGTTATTATACCCGATTTCCGGCCACCCGATAATATCAGGATGGGACTGGCTCCACTTTATAACCGCTTTGAGGAAGTACTTGAAGTGATACTGGAAACAGAGAATATAGTCAAAAACCGTGTATATGAGTTATATGACTCGGAGATCAGTACAGTGACCTGATTTTTATTTTTTCATGGTTTTATAAAAGTTTTATATTTACTATATGAAACCCGATGTCCAGGTATATACAAACAAGCGATCATCCCGCCTGGAATATGCTGTTGATCTTGTACTGGGCAATATACTTGGCCTGGAATATACTGTCACTTCTACACCGCTTGAAGGAATCCCGCTTATAAATTATTCATATGACCGTTCCGTCGGGGGTATATTCATTCAGCCGGAGGGACTCCTTTTTGAAGAAGGGATCAGATACCAGGAGATATGGGTTGCACATCTGAATGGCATTCCCCTTTTCTTCCAGCAACCACCTGAGGCCGGTTTCCAGCTGGATATATTCTCCTTTGCCTTTTATATGGTTTCAAGGTATGAAGAATATTTGCCCATGTCGCGCGATGAGTATGGACGCTTTGCTGTTGAGTCGAGTCTGGCCTATAAAAATAATTTTCTTGACATACCGGTTGTGGATATCTGGGCACGCCGGCTCGGTACCACCCTCAGCTTGCTGTACCCCGGGCTGGAAATACCGCAAAAGAAATTTTCTTACATCCTGACCCTGGATATTGAAGAACCCTATGCCTTCAGAGGAAAGGGATTGTTGCATAACCTTGCCGGTCTTACAGGGGATATTATGAGAGGCATTAACCCGGGTAAACGAGTTGCCTGTATGACAGGGCGGATAAGGGATGAATATGATACTTACACTTATATTAACGAGACCTCGGAGAGATATGGATGCCCTCTGTTATATTTCTTTGCTGCAGGTAACAGCAGCGGGCTAAAGAAAAAAGTAAGTTCGGGACGCAGGTGTTACAGGAAACTGGTAAGAAGACTGGGAGAAAGATATGACATAGGTTTGCGCACCTCTTACGCTCATGATAACGTGGCTAAACTTATTGAGAATGAGAAAGCAACACTTGAGAATATTACTGCCAGAAAAATTTTAAAACTGAGAAAGCATCATTTCCTGATGACACTCCCGGAATCATACCATATCATACAGGAGCTTGGTATAGAGAGGGATTATTCAATGGGCTATATCAGGGAGGCAGGTTTCAGGGCAGGCATTGCCCGGCCATTTAAATTTTATGATCTGTCACGCGAAGAAATTAGTTCACTCCTTATCGTTCCCTACCAGTTTATGGATCTCACATTTCAGAAATACAAAAGATATGAACCCGGAGAAGCCCTTAAGTCAATAAACAAGCTTATACAGGGAACAAAGGAAGTGGGAGGTCTCTTTGTCAGCATCTGGCATAATACCTCCCTCACCAACCTTGAAGAGTGGGAGGGATGGAAAGAGATCTTTGAATATACCCTGGATGAACAGCAAAATATTAAATAAACTCAAGCTCTTCATCGTGATCTGTTTCGCTTATCCTTCCATTTTCGCATTTGAGTGTACGTGCAATATATTTCTTGAGAAGGGTATAGTTATGTGTGGCAAATATTACCGCCCTGCCATTCTTGCTTATATCCCTCAGGATCTTAATTATATCCTCAGATGTTTCCGGGTCAAGGTTTCCCGTTGGTTCATCGGCAAGAAGAATATCCGGATCGTTCAGAAGGGATCTTGCAATAACTACCCTTTGTTGCTCGCCTCCTGAGAGTTGATGAGGCATTTTATAACCTTTGGTTCCCAGTCCCACCTTTTCCAGGACCTGTCCTATCCTTTCCTCAATTTCTGTTTTGTTTTTCCAGCCTGTGGCACGAAGAACAAACTCAAGGTTTGCGTACACTGACCTGTCAGTCAGTAGCTGGAAATCCTGGAACACTATGCCAAGCTTTCTTCTCAGTACCGGTACATCTTTTTTGCGCAGGCGCGTAAGGTCAAAGCCCGCCACCATTCCTTCCCCTTCTTCAAGAGGTAACTGTGCATTGATTGTTTTTATGACACTGGTCTTGCCACTGCCCACCTTGCCAATGAGATAAACAAACTCACCTTTTTTTATTTCCAGGTTTACATCGCTCAGCACAAGGTGATCCTGCTGGTATATATTGCAGTCCTTGAACGAAATAATGGTATCCAGGGGCATATTGTTTTCCTGCATGCTTTTTTTTTATGATAATCAACAAAAATACAAAGTAAAAGTACAAAATTAACATTCCAATGTTGATAAAATCAATACTAAAGCCCCGGAACAAGCGTTTTATAGTTGTAAATTAGCAAAAACCACGTAAAGGGATTTGTATAATATAAGTTTTTTATTTACAGATAATTAAGTTTCTGTATACGGACAGAAAAAGCTCTTGCCATGAATAAATATTCGATATACAAAATACATTTTAACAGGCTGATTATCATATTGTCATTAATGGTGTTCAGTGCTTCGGTAATTATTGCACAGAAGTCTGAACCCTATGTCAGGCAGCTGACTGATCTTGAAAGGGCTAAGGACCTGTTCAACAAGGAGAAATATGCCATGGCCCTTGAGCTTTTTGATTCCTTTGTTGAGGAATCGGACAATCCTGCTTCACTGGAAACGGCTGAAGCTGAATACCTGGCAGTAATATGCGCAGCAAGGTTATATAATACTGATGCTGAATACAGGATGAGCAGGTTTAAGGCAATGCATCCTGACAACCCCTCTGTCAATAGTGGCTGGCTGGAGCTGGCTGATAATTTTTACCAGGCAAAGAATTACAGAAGTGCCAGGAGGTATTATGACAGGGTTGACAGGCTGGAGCTTAAGGACGATCAGTTACCGGCATATTTTTTTATGGCAGGATATTCCCATTTCATGGATGGCGACAGGGATAAGGCAATGCTTTTCTTTTCTGAGCTTATGGATATAGACACTGAATACAGCAGCCCTGCCATATATTATTTTTCTTATATCGCATATGAGCGGAAGATGTACAGGACAGCCTATGATGGATTTATAAGGCTCAGGGGTGATGAATCTTTTGGTGATGTAGTACCTTTCTACATAGTCCAGATAATGTATATACTTGAAGATTACGATGGTATTCTTGATATTGCCCCACAGCTTATAAATGATGCCGGTGAGGAAAGAAAATCAGAACTGTACAGGCTTATCGGGGATGCTTATTTCAAAAAAGGTGATTACCTGTCGGCAGCACATAACCTCGAGCAACATCTTGAGAGGGCGCTAAGAACAGGAAGAGATGGAAGTTACCAGCTGGCTTACTGTTATTATATGACCGGGGAATATGATAAGGCTATAGATCTTTTCCAGGAAGTTACCAGGAGGCACGATGAATTGGGTCAGCATGCATATTATTTACTGGGTGACTGTTACATGAAAAAAGATCAGAAACAGATGGCCAGGGCGGCCTTCTCCTCTGCATCACAATTAGATTATGACAGGGAAATTAAGGAGGAAGCACTTTTTAATTTTGCCAAACTGACATATGAGACGGTTTATTCACCTTTTGGCGAAGTGATAAGGGCTTTCCAGGAATATATAGAGGAATTTCCGGCTTCTGAACATATTGAAGAAGCATACGAGTACCTCGTATCAGCCTATATGAAAGTGAAGAATTACAGGGCTGCAATACAATCGCTCGAACGCATCAGTATCAAGGATGAGAGGCTTGAAAGAGCCTATCAGAGAGTAGCTTTTTTGAGGGGGCTGGAATTGTACAGGAATCTTGATCTTAATGCTGCCGTAGCCATGTTCGATAAGTCGCTGCAGTTTGGCCAGTATGACCGGTCAATAAGGGCAAAAGCTCATTACTGGAAAGGTGAATCACTTTACCGGCTGAATGATACAGAAAGAGCCCTGGAGGAATACCAGGCCTTCATGGGTATACCGGGATCATCAGCTCTTGATGAGAACAAAATGGTGGCCTACAATATGGGTTATATATATTATAATAAAGGTGATTATACTGAAGCACTGAGATGGTTCAGGAATTTTGAGTCATCAGCCTCAGCTATGCAGGGCAGGATTATGACAGACGTTTATAACCGTATTGCGGACTGTTATTACATCAGCACTGATTACCGGCAGGCCATAAACTATTATGACAGGGTTATTGATAAATCAGCTGCAGGAACCGATTATGCTTTGTTTCAGAAAGGTTTTGCGCTGGGCCTGATGCATGACCAGAATGCCAAAGCGAATGTTCTGACAAAATTAATCAATGAACATCCGGGTTCCATCCTCGTCCCAAATGCTATTTTTGAGAGGGGCAGGGCTTATATAAGCCTGAATAAGGACCTTGAAGGCGAAAGGGATTTCCTTGAAATTATTAATTCACATCCCAATTCCGTATTCGTCCCGAGAGCTATGGTGCAACTTGGATTACTGCACTACAACAGGGGTGAAAATGAAAGAGCTATTGCGAGATTCAAGGAGGTTATTGCCAGATTCCGGTCGACACCCGAAGCACGTAATGCGCTTACGGGACTGAAAAATGCCTATGTCGATATGAATGATGTGGAATCCTATTTCGCCTATGTGAGGGGACTTGGGGGTTATGCCGATGTTAGTTCAAGCGAGAGGGACAGCCTCCTGTATGCATCGGGGGAAAACCTTTATATCGAAGGTAACTGTGAGAGGGCAAGCCAGGTCTTCAGGAGCTACCTGGAAGAGTTTTCCAGGGGCAGTTTCAGGCTTAATGCAAGCTTTTACCTTGCTGAATGCCTTTCCGAAGCAGGTAAGACAGATGAAGCCCTCGGGTATTATGCAGAGGTGGCTGAAACACCTAATAACCCCTTCCTTGAGAAGACATACCAGTCATTGTCAGGTATCTATTATCTTGAAGAAGTGTACGACAGTGCTTATTACTACTTTGATCAGCTTGAGAAAGTAGCCGAGTTACCGGAGAATGAACTGAGGGCACTTGTTGGCAAGATGCGTTCATCATATAACATGGGTGATGCAATGAAAACCATAAATGCGTCGGAGAGATTATTGAATTCGGACATGTTAACCGGGGACCTGGCACGGGAAGCAAACTTCAAGTCAGCCAAATCACACTATGCCCTGGGTAATTATGACCGGGCTTTAAGCGGGTTCAGGAAGGTGGCCGTTGAAGTTACCAGCAGGGAAGGAGCCGAAGCAAAATACCGGGTGGCACAGCTATTATTCATGGAGGATAATATTGACGATGCTGAAACCCTTATCTATGAGTTTATCGATCAGAATACTCCTCACCAGTACTGGATGGCACGTATGTTCCTTCTTCTGGCTGATATAAGCCTTAAAAGAGGCGATGATTTCCAGGCCAGGGCAACCCTGCAGAGCCTGAAGGATTATTACCAGGTGGAGGATGACGGTATACTCGACGAAGTGAATGCAAAACTGGATGAAATAAACAGAGACGGAGAGTCTGTCACTGACACTTTGAACGCCGAAACGGATATAAGCCGGGCGGCTGATATTATGAACAATTAATTCAATACATCTATTATGAATGTAAGGATATTATATAATATATTTTTCCTGCTTCTTTTTTTGCCGGTCACAGTAAATGCCCAGGAGGAAATAAAAAGGGAGGTAACCCTGTATAATCCTTTTAAACCTTCACTTAATAAGGCGAATAAGATAAATTTCTCGCCGGTGATAAGTGATACAAGTGTTACTATGCCCGAATTCAGGTATATGATAAATGCAAAACCTTTCATGCCTGAATATGAAATTGTTACTATCAGTGCTGCACGACTGCAACCTGATCCACTGCCAAAATTATACAGGGGCTTTGTTAACCTTGGGCTTGGTAACTATTTCTCACCCCTTGCAGAATTGAGTATCACAAGCGACCGCTCCCGGAAAAGCCGTTCCGGATTGTATTTCGGACATCAATCCAGCTTTGCTAAACTGAATATCGATGAAGATCTCAGGGTATACGGCGGTTATATGGATAACATGCTTAAACTTTATACCGGCAGGCTTTTCCGGAGAACAAGCCTGGACGGCAATGTTGATTTTAACCATATAAGGCGATACGCTTACGGGGGAGTCCCGGATTCCCTGGCACTGGCAGAGGTGGAAAAGGAAAATCTGCTTATTGAATACCTGAACCCCGCTGCACAGATTAATCTTTATTCCACGCGGCTCGATTCATCAAAAATGTATTTTGATATAGGTCTTAATTATGAGCTGCTTTTCCAAACAAGGAAGTATTACCAGCATATGGCAGGGTTGGAGGCTGACCTGGGATACGATGTAGGAATATTCTATGCCAACCTGGACCTGGGCTACGAGATGATAACAATGCCTAATATAGAGGATAAAGTGAGGCACCAGGTACGTTTACTTCCTTCAATAAGCAAAAGAAGCAATAACTTTGAATTCAAACTTGGGGTAAAACTTTTTGCAGATGCAAGGTATTATGACAAAGATCTGGTCGATTACAGGACCAAACTTTTCTTTTACCCCGACATGAACCTTAAGATAAGTGTAATACCAGGTATCTTAAATATGAACGTGGGGCTCGATGGTGACTATAAGAACAACAATGCCAGTGAGATAATTTATACCAACCCCTTTGTTGTACAGCAGGCTCCGGCCGGAGGCATTGAGCCATCCGTTAATCTGTATTCCGTGTTGCCGAGCAGTACAAAGCTGAGGGTCAAAGGAGGAATAAACGGGCATGCAAGCCTGGGCACATCATACAGTCTTAATGTCTCCTACTCAATGTTTGACAATATGGTATTCTATAAAAATGATACCATCATGGGAAGGGGATTTGTACCTGTCTATGATACAGGTGAACTGCTTGAGATCAAAGCTGGTTTCAAAACGAAGTTAAGCAGCGACTTTACGCTTTCAGCCCGGGGAGGATACTATTACTATACACTGGAGTATCTTGACAGACCCTGGCATAAACCCTCATGGGATGGAAATATGGTGCTTGATTATAAGCTGCGCAATAAAATTATTGCACGGGCCGATATTCATGCAATATCAAAGCGTTTTGCAGGTTTGGGAACAGGACCATACAGCCTTACCGAAATACCTATGAATGTAAGTCTTAGCCTTGGACTGGAGTACAGGTACACAAAGATACTTTCATTCTGGGCCAGGCTTAATAATATAGCTATCGACAGGTATTATGAGTGGAATTATTATCCTTCACAACGCTTCCTTTTCATGGCAGGGTTCACCTACAGTCTCTGAAATGACAGGCCCTTTTTTAAGTTGCTGTTAGCCAGTGCTGTGCCTGTTGATTTTTTGTTAAAAAATCAGCTCATTTTTTGAACTTTTAAAGAGGTAAAATGCTATATTTTAGTTATCTTTGTGGTATAACTTAAGTGTTGTTTAATCAGTAACTTAAAAGAGTTTGCATCATCTTCCGGAAAGGGTATATTTTAAATGTAGGAATAAAGGGAAAATCAAGCGATAAATATTTGATTAAATGACGGCTTTTATTATAAAGCGTGAGTGATAACTATATTAACTAAAAAGACAAAAAACAATACCAGGAGTATGATTGAAAATAATAAGAGGCAAAAGGGTAATGGAGATTATTCAGCCGGCAGTATACAGGTGCTTGAAGGGCTTGAAGCGGTCAGGAAAAGGCCGGCAATGTATATTGGCGACGTAAGTATAAAAGGTCTGCATCACCTTGTATATGAGGTTGTGGATAATTCAATTGATGAAGCCATGGTAGGCTATTGTAACGAGATAAACCTTATCCTTAATGAGGATGGTTCAGTTACAGTTATTGATAATGGTCGCGGTATACCCATAGATTATCATGAAAAAGAAAAGAAGTCGGCCCTTGAAGTGGTTATGACAGTGCTTCATGCAGGGGGTAAATTTGATAAGGAATCATATAAAGTTTCAGGAGGCTTGCATGGGGTCGGTGTATCAGTTGTAAACGCACTGTCTGACACCCTCAGGGCTGAGGTTCACAGGGATGGCAAGATCTATTACCAGGAATACAGGAAAGGAAAACCTGAATCGGATATACAGGAACATGGAACTACCGGGAAATCCGGGACAATAATAACCTTTAAGCCTGACAGGGATATCTTCAGCGAGATTGAATTCAGGTATGAAATATTGTCGGCACGCCTAAGGGAACTGTCATTTCTGAATAAAGGGATAAGGCTTACTATCCTGGATAAGCGCGAAAAGCAGGAAAATGGTAACGGCAATGGTTACAGGCATGATGAATTTTATTCCGAGAAAGGCCTGCAGGAGTTCGTGGATTACCTGGATAGTACGAGGGAGAAACTGATTGAAAAGCCGGTTTCTATAAATACTGAAAGGAATGATATACCGGTGGAGGTGGCGCTGCAGTACAATACCTCCTTTTCGGAGAATGTACATTCCTACGTTAATAATATCAATACCATCGAAGGAGGTACCCACCTGGCAGGTTTCAGGAGGGGCCTGACACGAACCCTGAAAAAATATGCAGAGGATTCAGGTATGACTTCAAAGCTCAAATTTGACATCAATGGTGATGATTTCAGGGAAGGACTGACGGCTATAATATCAATTAAAGTGGCTGAGCCACAGTTTGAGGGACAGACCAAAACGAAACTCGGAAATTCAGAGGTTATGGGAGCTGTTGACCAGGCGGTAAGCACCATGCTGACACATTACCTGGAGGAAAATCCAAAAGATGCAAGGGCCATTGTCCAGAAAGTCATACTTGCGGCCACTGCACGTCACGCCGCCCGTAAAGCACGTGAACTGGTTCAGCGGAAAAATGTACTCTCCGGCTCGGGACTGCCAGGCAAGCTGGCCGATTGTGCCGACAGGGATCCGGCAAATTGCGAAATATTCCTTGTTGAGGGTGATTCGGCCGGGGGCACGGCTAAAGCCGGACGCGACAGGAAATTCCAGGCTATCATGCCACTGAGGGGAAAAATCCTTAACGTGGAAAAGGCAATGCAGCATAAGATCTTTGATAACGAGGAGATAAAAAATATTTTTACTGCCCTTGGAGTGAATATAGGGACAGATGAAGACAGCAAGGAACTGAACCTGGAAAAACTGAGGTATCATAAAATAGTTATAATGACAGATGCCGATGTTGACGGATCACACATTGCTACACTGATTATGACATTCTTTTTCAGGTATATGCAGGAACTTATAAAACGGGGCTATCTCTATATCGCAACCCCTCCGCTCTACCTTGTAAGAAAAGGTAAGAATAGCAGGTATTGCTGGTCAGAAGAGGAACTGAATCAATTTGTAGAGGAGTTCGGGCAGGGTAAAGATTCTAACGTCAGTCTGCAACGCTACAAGGGTCTGGGTGAAATGAAC
>JBNJHQ010000062.1:0-1634 GCA_051748705.1 Bacteroidota bacterium
AGCATCATTCAACAGGGGTGCAAACGGTGTGGACCGCCAGGTGGAAATACAAAACCAGGATAATTACTATGATCTCCTGCTGCCTGAAGAAACATCAAGATACCTGTTCAGGATACTGGCCTTCAAGACCATCTTCAGTGATCCTGTAAACTATGGTTTTGATGTACCTGAAGAACACCTTTACCCACCCCTGGATTATATTGTCGTTGATGTCGATTCAACCGTTAATAGCTTTTCCAGCTTTGCCGAAGTGTTCGGGACCAATTACAAGATATTGAAAGCACTGAATCCATGGCTCAGGCAACCTTACCTGAATAACGGGTCGGGGAAAACTTATGAAATAAAAGTCCCGGTTGACGGGGCGCGGACCAAGGTATACGAATAAGAGTGAAAGAGAAAGCAGGTATATACGAGGACAGTCTGCGTATACGGGGGGCAAGGGTTCATAATCTAAAGAATATAGACCTGGAAATTCCCAGGGATAAACTGGTTGTGATAACCGGCCTTAGCGGGAGCGGAAAGTCATCTCTTGCTTTCGATACCATCTATGCCGAGGGGCAAAGAAGATACCTGGAAACATTTTCAGCATATGCAAGACAATTCCTGGGAGGGATGGAAAGACCGGATGTTGACAAGATCACCGGACTGAGCCCTGTTATCTCCATTGAGCAGAAGTCGACCAATAAAAACCCGAGGTCAACCGTAGGTACAATAACGGAAATATATGATTACCTGCGACTCCTGTATGCCCGGGCAGCCGATGCATATTCATATGCCACGGGAGAAAAAATGGTGAGATACACCGATGACCAGATAATCGGACTCATAAAGAAACGCTACCAGGAAAAGAAAATATATTTTCTTGCACCCATTGTCAAAGGACGTAAAGGACACTACCAGGAACTGTTTGAACAGCTAAGGCGGAAAGGCTTCCTGAATGTGAGAATAAACGGGCAGATCACGGAGATGAGGCCCGGTATGAAACTGGACCGCTATAAGACTCATTTTATAGAAATAGTGGTTGATAAGTTAATCCCTTCAAAGGTTAATGAAAAACGACTGGGTGATGCAGTGCTGTTTTCACTTGACCAGGGAGACGGGGTGATGATGGTTATTTCTGAAGGGGAAAATGAGCCCGCATACTTCAGCAGGTACCTGATGTGTCCGTCAACCGGCATATCATATAACGAGCCGGCACCACATACTTTCTCATTCAACTCACCACAGGGCGCATGCCCAAAGTGCAACGGGCTGGGTGTGGTCAGTGAGGTGGATGTCAGGAAGATTATCCCGGATGACACGATGAGCATAAGGAAAGGAGGAATAGAAGCTATTGGCAAATACCGGAATATGTGGATATTCTGGCAACTGGAAGCCATTGCCGAAAAATATGGTTTCAGCCTTGATACCGAGATAAGGAATATACCGGGAGAAGCCCTCAATACAATACTCTACGGTTCGGATGAAGTGTTGAAGCTGTCAAATACCCCGCTTGGGATGACCTCCAATTACTTCCTTACCTTTGAGGGAGTAATAAATTATATCGGCAACCAGGAAGCTATCAACGGTGGCAGGGAGAAAAACAGGTCAAAGAATAATTATGTATACTATAAAACCTGTCCGGAATGCAAGGG
>JBNJHQ010000062.1:1734-4126 GCA_051748705.1 Bacteroidota bacterium
ATTAACCAGACACTGCACCCTGCCCTGGCAGCAAAACTTCATCGTTCCGGGAAGTCGGCTCTTGACTATGACAGGATTGAAGGTCTTGCTAATATTGACAAGGTAATAGAGGTTGACCAGAACCCCATAGGAAAAACACCAAGGTCCAATCCTGCCACCTATACGGGCGTTTTTACTGATATAAGGAAACTTTTTGCACAAACGACAGAAGCAAAAATAAGGGGCTTTAAAGCCAGCAGGTTCTCTTTTAATGTTAAGGGAGGACGCTGTGAAGGTTGCCAGGGTGCAGGCCTGAAAACTATCGAGATGAATTTCCTCCCGGATGTGCATGTACTCTGTACTGAATGCAACGGCAAAAGATATAACAGGGAAACACTGGAGGTCAGGTATAAGGGCAAATCAATAAGTGATGTTCTCGATATGACAATCAACTCATCGGTGAAGGTGTTCGAGAATATTCCATCCATATATAAAAAACTCAAAACATTACAGGAAGTGGGGCTTGGCTATATAAGGCTGGGACAGCCTTCAACCACCCTGTCAGGAGGAGAATCACAGAGGGTCAAGCTGGCGGCTGAACTGGCAAGGAAGGATACCGGCCGCACCCTTTATATACTGGATGAACCAACCACCGGACTGCATTTTGAGGATGTCAGGGTGCTGCTGTGTGTCCTGAACAGTCTTGTAGACCGGGGAAACACGGTAATAGTGATAGAACATAATATGGATGTTATAAAGATGGCCGACTTTATTGTAGATATGGGCAAGGAGGGAGGAAAGAAAGGTGGACGGATATTATTCGCGGGAACACCTGAAGACCTGGCCAGGTTCAAGGGCAGCTATACAGGGAAATATCTGGTGGCTGAGCTGGGCTGACGCTGCACAGAACTTAATAACAGGGCCGGAGCGGGTATCATTATACCCGCGCCGGAGCATAAGTGGCAGATTTTTTTATTGAGTGCTTTATATTTGTTATTTTTAAAAGATGGAAAAAACAAAAGATCTCGTTCATGACGCCTTCCAGGATAAGACCTGGAATGAGATTCAGGCAATGGACTCCTGGAGGATTTTTAAAATTATCTCAGAATTTGTAGAAGGTTTTGAGAAACTTGCGAGGATAGGCCCCTGCGTATCGCTTTTCGGCTCGGCACGGACAAAACCCGATAATAAATACTATACCCTGGCAGAGGAGATAGCCTTTAAACTGACAAATAAAGGTTATGGTGTGATAACCGGTGGAGGACCGGGGATAATGGAAGCGGCAAATAAAGGTGCCTACAGGGGCAAAGGCAAATCGGTGGGAATTAATATTGACCTTCCCTTTGAGCAGAAAGCAAATGACTTTATTGATAGTGATAAGCTTATCACCTTTGATCATTTCTTTGTAAGAAAAGTGATGTTCATGAAATATGCACAGGGATTTATTGTCCTGCCCGGCGGCTTTGGCACCTTTGATGAACTGTTTGAGGCAATGACACTTATACAGACAAAAAAAATTGGTAAATTTCCAATCATAATGGTAGGCAGGAAATACTGGGGAGGCCTTATAGAATGGATCAAAGAAGCAATGCTGCGGGAAGAGTCAAATATCTCCGAGGAAGACCTTGAACTGTTCAGCGTGGTGGACACTGCCGAAGAAGCTGTTAATCTTATCGATGTATTCTATTCAAAATACCTGCTGAGTCCAAACTTTTAATATTTAAGCTATGCGTTATCCCGGCCTTATTATCCTGATGTTTTTCTTTACACTGCATGCAGCTTCGCAGGATAGATCCATTAATGTTATCACCCAGTCATCTTGGCCTCCGGGAAGCTATGTGCCGGTGAAGATAGAAATCCGGAACATGGGACTGAACGAATTTGCAAGGTTTTACCAGGATCTGCCCCGGGGTTTTTCGGTACGTAGAGGTGAAACAGCAGGAGCTGACTTTTACTGGGAAAACAGCCAGGTTAATTTTGTGTGGGTGAAAATGCCGGGTGATGATATCATACGACTGACCTACCTTGCTAAAGCCGACCCGGTACTGAAGGGATCATTCAGGCTTGGAGGAACACTCGATTATGTGGTTGATGGAGATAAGCGCGAATCACTTGAATTTGACCCTGTCATAGTCAGGCTTGATCCGGATGCCATTGTTGAAGAAAATATTGAAGACTATTACGCGGAAGAGCCGGTGGCTGATAAGGCCATACCAGCCGAAACGGTGGTGAAAAAGGAAGCAGCCCCGGTAGTTGAATACAGGGTCCAGGTGGCCATTTCATCCGAGCAGATCACAAAACAGGAGCTCGAAAAAAGAATTGGCTGTTCCTTACAGTATGATGTTACAATTCTCAGAACGGGTAATATGTACAAGTACCAGACAGGTTCTTTTTCTACATACGCTGAAGCCTC
>JBNJHQ010000062.1:4226-13170 GCA_051748705.1 Bacteroidota bacterium
CCCAGTAGATTTATCAGGGCCAGGTCGGGCAGGAACCTGGTAATGATAACCGTAAGGTAGAGAGGAGTGAATGAATATGTTACCAGCTTGAAATTGAATGAATAATTTTTTTCCTGTACAAAGGCCAGTGAAATTTCATTCAGAACCCATGCCGAAAGCAAAACAGTTAAATAGAAACAGATAAATTGCTTCAAAGCACGTATAAGGGGGAATAATATTGATAAACCGCTTGGGTTGTAAATTAAAGAACCCAGGAATGCAGACAGGGATACCAGGATAAGAACGGGTACCAGGAAGGAGCCCTGCACAGTCCTGACAGACCTTTTTTCACTGTTAATTGTTTCCCACGCCCTTACAGGGTGTAAGATGATATATCTTGCCCTCTCCCTGAGCATTCTCAGATCAACCATATAAATGCATTTTTCAAAACAGCAAAAATAACTAATTTTAAGGAAACAAATCGGGATGACGGGCAAGAGCTATGATATGATAATAATTACCGGCCCCACTGCCTCCGGCAAAACAGGCTTTGCCGCCCTCCTTGCCTCAACCCTGGGAGCTGAGATAATCAGTGCTGATTCAAGACAGGTTTACCGTGGAATGGATATCGGTACGGGCAAGGATTATGAGGATTATATCGTTAACGGCCGGCAGATCCCTTACCACCTGGTGGATATTGCTGATCCGGGATACAGGTACAATGTGTTTGAGTATCAGCGCGATTTCCTGGACGTTTACCACAGGCTGAAACAAAGGAAGGTACTTCCGGTGGTGTGTGGAGGCTCGGGTATGTATATCGATAGCATAGTCAGCGGGTATAGGCTTATCAAAGTGCCGCTTAACTACGAGCTGCGCAATAGACTGGAAGAGAAATCCCTTGATGAGCTCACCGCAATGCTGGCATCCTATAAAAGCCTCCATAACAAAACAGACGTGGATACACGCAAAAGAGCCATCAGGGCCATTGAGATAGAAGAGTACTATCTGCATAATAGCGGTAGCGATCACGAATTTCCCACATTAAGACCACTGATAATTGGAATAATGTTCGACAGGGAAACAAGGAGGGAAAGGATAAGCACCCGGCTGAAATCAAGATTGCAATCAGGTATGATAGGGGAAGTGAAGAAGCTGCTTGAAAGTGGTGTTTCAGCTGATGATCTTGTTTATTACGGGCTGGAATACAAGTATATCTGTTATTACCTCCAGGGCAGGACCAGCTACGATGAAATGGAGCGTGGCCTGGAAACTGCCATCCATCGCTTCGCCAAGAGGCAGATGACCTGGTTCAGGGGAATGGAGAGGAGGGGCATCACTATTCACTGGCTGCCCGGTGAGATGGATAATGAGAAAAAAGTGCAGGAAACCCTGGCTTATTTCAGATAAGTATCCAGCCACTCAAAAAATTCCCTTTGCCAGATAACAGCATTCTGCCTTATTTCAGATAAGTATCCAGCCACTCAAAAAATTCCCTTTGCCAGATAACAGCATTCTGCGGACTGGTGACAAAGTGTGTTTCATCATGGAAGAAAAGCAGCCTGCTGGGCACTCCCATTAACTGTGCTGCAGTGAAAGCTTCCAGGCTCTGGGTATATGGTATGCGATAATCGTGTTCCCCCACTATGATCATAATGGGAGCAGTCCATTTATCAACATTAAGGTGTGGGGAATAGCTGTATCCTTCAGGCCTGGGTTTTTCCCAGTAAGGTCCTCCTATATCCTTATTCGGGAACCATAGTTCTTCCGTGGAACCATACCAGCTTTCTATATTGAACATCCCGCAGTGGGATATGAGGGCTTTGAACCTGCCTTCATGTATACCGGCGAGGTAGAACACAGAATAGCCGCCATAGCTTGCTCCCACGGCTCCCAGTCTTTCTTCGTCAACGAAGGGCTCAGCGGCCATATAATCAATGGCATCAAGATAGTCCTGCATATTTTTCCCGCCATAATCGCCTGATATCTGTTCGCGCCATTCTGATCCGAATCCTGAATTACCCCTCCTGTTAGGAGCAACCACTATGTAACCGTTTGCAGCCATCATCTGGTAGTTCCATCGGTACGACCAGCTCTGTCCCAGTGGTCCCTGCGGACCCCCTTTGCAATACAGCAGGGCCGGGTATTTTTTTGAAGGATCAAATCCGGGAGGATAGATAATCCACATCTGCAGATCTTTGCCATCAGCTGTTTTAATATATCGTTCTTCGGTCTCGCCCATCATGATATGATCCAGTATATGGCTGTTTACACTGCTTACAATTTCCGTCTCGCCTGTTGACAGCGACAGGGTGGCTATCTCGGTGGGCATCGACATTGACTGTACGCCGGCAATGATTGATTCTTCGAATACGGCAACAGGACTGAAATCATACTTTCCACTGCTGACCTGGTTTATTTCTCCTGAGGATGGGTCAATACTGAATATCTGGGTGCTACCCCGGTAAGGACTGGAAAAATATATTGTTGAACCACCGGGTGCCCACCTGATATTCCCTATATTATAATCCCATCCTTCGGAAGGCCAGGATAGTGAGGCGCTGGAGAAATCATAAATAAAAAGGCGTTCAAGATCCGCTTCATAACCTTCTTCTTCCTGGCTCTGCCATGCAATTTTTGATCCGTCGGGAGAAAAAACGGGGTAATGATCGAAACCCCTGTTTGCTTCGCTGAGGTTAATCGTTGTTTCACTATCTATATCATATATAAAGATATCGGTGTTGGTGCTCACAGCCTCTTCCTTGCCTCTCAGCTTTTTACATGTGTAAGCTATCTTCTTGCCGTCAGGACTCCAGATGATCTCACTACCGTCGAACCAGGGGGAGGTAGGCGATTCGTATTTCTGTCCGTCCATTATATCTTTTATCCCGGTGACTGACTCACCATCAAAAAAGGCAACAAAAATATGGCTGTAGGAATAATCATGCCAGTAATCCCAGTGTCTGAACATAAGGTCATCAATGATCCTCATATTGGCAAGTGGCATATCATGCTCCTCGTTTGGGGTCGTATCAAGTTTAACCCTCCGGGTAAAGTAGATCATATCACCTCCCGGTGCGACTGAATAATTCTCGAAGTTTTCCAGGTTCTCCACTTTATTCTTCTTCGTCCCATCCGGATCCATTGTCCACAGAGCTCCCTCAGATGTATATGCTATCTTCTCACCATTCATTATCCACGAGGGTGAACCGGCTCCATCTTCTGTAAGTTGTTTTGCTTCACCACCTGCTGATGGTATGGAAAAGATATTTGTTCTCCTGGCCTCGTCGGCCAGGTTATAATCAGTCAGTGTAAAGAGTACCGTCAGGCCGTCGGGCGAGGGAGTTATGCTTCCCATTCTGCGGAACTTCCATAATATTTCAGGGCTCATTACCCCTGCTTCTTTTTCCTCTTCACTAAGCTGGAGGTCAAAGGCGGTCTGTTCTTCCTGTTCAGCTGTCTGACAGGAATAGATAGCCAGCACCAGTAATACCGATGCAGCAAAAATAAAAAAACGCTTCATATCTTAATTTTTGGGTTTAAGTGCTTCCTTAATTTTCAGGCTCAGTTCATCAAAGAGCTCCGGGTTATCGAGTAATATCTGTTTCACAGCTTCCCTTCCCTGTCCGAGTTTTGTATCACCATAGCTGAACCATGATCCGCTCTTGTTAAGTATATTATGTTCAATGCCCATATCAATTATTTCACCTGTACGGCTTATACCCTGTCCGTACATTATATCAAATTCAGCTTTACGGAAAGGCGGAGCCAGTTTATTTTTAACCACCTTCACCCTGGTACGGCTGCCTATCACATCTTCGCCTTCTTTTATCTGGCTTATCCTTCGTATGTCAAGCCTCACCGAGGCATAGAATTTAAGGGCATTTCCTCCCGTTGTTGTTTCGGGATTGCCGAACATAACGCCAATCTTTTCCCTGAGCTGGTTAATAAAGATGCAGCAGGTATGTGTTTTGCTGATATTTGCAGTCAGCTTACGCAGGGCCTGTGACATGAGACGGGCCTGCAAGCCCATCCTGGAGTCGCCCATCTCGCCTTCGATTTCTGCTTTTGGTGTAAGGGCAGCCACCGAATCAATAACAACGATATCAAGTGCCCCTGAACGGATCAGGTGATCGGCAATCTCAAGTGCCTGCTCCCCGTTATCAGGTTGGGAAATAAGCAGGTTGTCGATGTCTACTCCAAGTTTTTCTGCATAGAAGCGGTCAAAGGCATGCTCTGCATCAACAATAGCTGCTACACCACCTACTTTCTGGGCTTCAGCAATAGCCTGTATTGCGAGCGTTGTTTTACCTGAAGCCTCAGGCCCGTAGATTTCCGTTACACGGCCCCTGGGAATACCCCCTATGCCCAGTGCCATATCCAGGCCGATCGATCCGGTGCTGATAGACCTTACGTCCTGAACCGCCTGGTCACCAAGTTTCATTATTGTTCCTTTGCCGAAATCTTTTTCTATCTTACCAATTGTGATCTCCAGGGCTTTGAGCTTATCCTTGTTTATCTCTTTTTTTTCTTTACTCATACTATTAGGCTTAGCTTGTTTTAGTTTATTATTCGTATAGCTTGTATATCTGTTCAGCGTGATTTTTGGTATCTACCTTCTTTATTACATCCTCTATGATACCTTCTTCATTGATGATGAAAGTTGTGCGCAAAACACCCAGGAATGACTTGCCGTACATCTTCTTGCTACCCCATGCCCCGTAGTCAGACATTATTTTTTTTTCGGTATCGGATATCAGGGGGAAAGGAAGATTATGCTTGCCAGCAAATTTCTGGTGAGATTTTTCCGAATCGGGACTGATACCTACAACGGCAAAACCCCTTTCAATAAGCTCATCGTAATTATCTCTCAGGTTACATGCCTCCTTTGTGCACCCGGGAGTATTATCCTTAGGGTAAAAATAAAGGACCAGCTTTTTGCCCCTGTAATCATCAAGGCTTATTTCATTGCCGTTTTGATCTTTGCCCTGAAAAAAAGGAGCCTCCTGACCTGCTTTAAGTTCTGTCATATTTCGTATTATTTTTTTATTAAATGTAAATTTACGAAGTTTGAATCGTATATTGAAACAAAAATTATAATTGTTATTAACAACAATTATGGGACTGAAAGGCTTAAAAATACAGGCGCGGAAATTATTCACGGCCCTCCTTATGGTGATGATTATTTCCTGCATGGAGGCCCCCGGACAGGAACCGGGATTTGTTCCCGACAGGGACCTTGCAGAAAGGGCCTTTAACAGGGGGGACTATAGCACTGCACTCAAACACTATAAGGCTCTTTCGGAAAACTACACGGCCGATCCACTGTATAAATACTACAAGGCTGCCTGTTTCGTAAACATGGAACAGGAACCGGTACAGGCAATAAATCTGCTGAAAGAAGCAATAAACAGTTCATCCTCCATCAGGTCAGTACCCTCTGATGCATGGTACTACCTTGGAAGGGCATATCAGCTGAATGGGGATTATGATCTTGCCATTGAGGCATATGTCTCTTTCCGTGACCTTGCGCAAAGAAAGGAGATCAGGGAACTGAATATCGACGCACTGATTACCGAATGCAAAGAAAGAGAAGGTGCTATCACAGAAGATGAGCAGTTCATACGGGAGCCTGACAGGTTCCAGGAACAGCAGGCTGATCAGCAGGTCGGACAGCAGGATGAACAGCCAGCTGAGGACCCCGGGCAGCCACCGGGCAGGGCTTATGAAGAGCTGGCAAAAGAAGCACTTGAGTATCAGTTCCGGGCTGATTCAGTCCACAGGCTGGCCGACAGGTACAGGCAGAGTCTCACCGAAACTGCGGAGCCGGACAGGCAAACACTCAGAGCAAAAATACTTTCGCTTGAACAGGCAGGGTTTGAATACCAGAGGATGGCTGATCAGAAATACAGGGAAGCTGCAAGAATGGTGTCGCACGAAAATGATGATATCCTTACAGAAGAACTTCAAAGCGATAAAACAGATGCTGCCCTGGAGGCAGGTGAAGCAGGTGAACAGGAAGGTGATAAGGTGCAGGAACGGGAGCAGGTACTGCAAGAAAAAGAAACAGACAGCATACAGGCAGCTGCCGTTGATGTGAAAACCGTTCAGCCGGATGTTCCTGCCCGGCGCCCGGAACCAGTACTTTCTTTATTCAGCGAACAATACGAGCAGGAAGAAATACCGGTTAACCCCGAGCTGCCGGAGGGATTGGTTTACAGGATACAGCTGGCTGCTTTCAGAAATCCGCAGGAACCATCCTTTTTCGGAGGCATGGGCCCCTTAAGTATCTACAGGGCTGAAGGATCAGATGTCAATTTCTATTATACCGGGCTGTTCAGGACAAAAGAGGAAGCGGAAAAAGCCCTTGTAAAAGTCAAAAAGAAAAAATTCAACGATGCTTTCATAATTGCCATTATGGACGGTGCCAGGATAAGTATGGAAAAAGCGGAACAACTGGAGAAACAGTGGTCTTACATCAGCCTCTTCGGTAATGATACCATAATTAAACCTCTTGTTGAGGAAGCGGAACCGCCCACACTACTGTACAGGGTACAGGTTATGAGGGTGAAAGAGAAAGTTGATGATGATGATGAACTGGACCTGCTGGAAAGGCTTGCCGATAAAAGGTCCTATGATATTTTTGAAACTGCCGATAATGAGTATGTGTATTTAATAGGAAAATTTCTTACTTTTGAAAGTGCTGAGACATATGCAGACCTGCTTTACCGTAACGGTATGGAGGACGCAAAGGTAGTAGCTTACCTCGGGAGAAAGGAAATTCCCCTTGAAACGGCTAAACAGCTTTTTGACTTGTATTTTGAGAAATGATAAACAGGCCTAAACAGTTCTAAGTAAATTGAAATGAAAGAAAAGCCAATCCCGCATAAGGGAGAAGTCAGAGGCACTTCAGTGTATACACTTATACTGTTCAATGATGACTATAATACTTTTGAACATGTTATTGAGTCGCTGGTCGAAGTTTGCGGTCACGATCCAGTACAGGCAGAACAGTGCGCCATGATAGCTCATCACAGGGGGAGCTGTGAGATAAAGACGGGCATAAGAAAAATATTATTATCAATGAGGACAGGCCTTCTCGACCGGAACCTCAGCTGTGAAATAAAATAATCTAAAAAATGGGATCGCTGGGTATAATAATCTTTCTTGTAATCCTGGGAATTCTTCTTTTCCTGGTGGAGTTCCTTATAGTGCCGGGAATAACCATAGCTGGAATAGGGGGAGCCATAAGCATAATTGCAGGGGTGGTAATGGCTTTTTATTATGAAGGACCTACAACGGGCCTTATAGTGCTGATATCAACAGCACTTCTAATAGGCCTGACCGCAGTTTTTATGCTCAAGGCCGGTACCTGGAAAAAACTAATGCTCGATAAGGCCATCGACGGAAAGGTTGATTTTGTCAGAATGGAAGAGGGCAGGATAAAAACAGGGGATAAGGGCAGGACCATCACCAGGCTTAATCCCATGGGTAAAGTAATGGTGGGAGACGAATATTACGAGGCAAAGGCACTGGATGAACTGATCCCCCAGAATACCGATGTGGAGATTGTGAAGATCGAATCAAATAAAATCATTGTCAAACCAATAAAGAAAGAATAATATGAATCCAATTGCGATGTATGTAGTGATTATTGTAGGTGTAATAATCCTTCTCTGGCTGCTGCTTTACCTTATCCCCATAGGATTATGGTTCCAGGCTCTTGTGTCAGGCGTGAGGATATCCCTCCTGCAACTTATTTTTATGCGCTGGCGTAAAGTGCCGCCCTCAGTGATCGTGGTGGCTATGATTGAAGGAGATAAAGCGGGAATTAAACTGAACAGGGATGACCTGGAAGCTCACTACCTCGCTGGAGGAAGGGTGGCACAGGTGGTACACGCCCTCGTGTCGGCGGCAAAAGCAAATATCGACCTGCCTTTTAATATGGCTACAGCTATCGACCTGGCAGGTAGAGATGTGTTCGAGGCTGTGCAGATGTCGGTGAACCCAAAAGTGATTGATACACCCCCGGTGACCGCCGTGGCCAAGGACGGTATACAGCTGATAGCCAAGGCAAGGGTTACCGTAAGGGCTAATATCAGACAGCTTGTCGGTGGCGCAGGTGAGGAAACAGTACTTGCACGAGTGGGTGAAGGAATTGTATCTTCCATTGGTTCGGCCGACAGCCATAAGAAAGTGCTGGAAAATCCTGATTTCATCTCAAAAGTAGTGCTGGAAAAAGGCCTTGATGCCGGTACAGCATTTGAAATACTCTCAATAGATATAGCTGATATAGACATCGGTAAAAATATTGGCGCCGTACTGCAGATGGACCAGGCAAATGCCGATAAGAATATTGCCCAGGCCAAAGCCGAAGAAAGAAGAGCTATGGCCGTTGCCCTGGAGCAGGAAATGAAGGCAAAAGCACAGGAAGCACGGGCCAAGGTTATCGAAGCCGAAGTGAAAGTGCCTCTTGCAATAGCAGGTGCATTCGATAAGGGTAATCTCGGTATAATGGATTATTACAGGTATAAAAATATTGAGGCTGATACCAATATGAGAGATTCCCTGTCAAAACCTGACGATAAACCGAAGAAATAAAACCAGCGGGTGCATGGGCCTGGCTTATGCACCCCTCTGCTTTATAAGTGCGTGCGTACAAGACACGCTTTTCATTGTCTTTTTGACACTGTATATCTTCAAAACACACCGCCACAAGGCCCGGCAATCCATTTGATATTTTAAGTGTACAACATACATTAAATTATTTATTTTATTTATATTTGAGATAATTGAAAAAAGCCTGTAGCCATTGCAGGGCAGGAGCATGACAGAACAGGGGGAGACAGAAGGGGTGCGGCTTTTCCTGATTACTAACATAAAACCTTAGTGAGATGACCTTAATTGACTGGATTGTGCTCGGACTGTTTTGTCTTGTGCTGATAGGTGTGATTATATGGGTGGTAAG
>JBNJHQ010000063.1:0-13007 GCA_051748705.1 Bacteroidota bacterium
TGAAATATTTACGGCGGAAGGCAATACTATAAGGCAGGAAGCGTTTACAGCATTAGTGATGCTTGGTTTTCCGAAAAACTCCGTTAACAGGACTCTCGAGAAGCTGGTTAAAGAAGACAGGGACCTGACAGTGGAGCAAATGATAAAGAAAGCCTTAAAAATATTGTAAAACCCAACGAAACTGGTATTGAGATCAGGGTCCGTATATAGCGCTAACCTGCCTGTTATTGCCTTCTTTTTCATTTGTTTCCTCCCGGGAATAATAGTAAATGGACAGGATGTAAGTCGCGATACCACCATAAACCTGCGTTTTCCCTTTCAGGATCGTACGGGCTTTCCCTGGGAAGAGCAGATGAAATCACCCCTGATCCTCGATATGCCTTCCAATTTCTCCAGTGATGTAGTTTATGACCCTGAAAGGAATGAGTATGTCTATTACGAGAAAATGGGGAGCCTCGACTACAGGCAGCCCGTACATATGAACCCTGACGAATATTACAACTTCGTTTTTGAGCAATCAATAAGGGACTACTGGCGATACAAATTCTCGGGTGATGAATCACTGGCAAGGCAATCATTAATACCACAGATACAATTCGGGGGCGAAGCTTTTGACAAAATATTCGGGTCAAACGTAATAAATATCATACCCCAGGGCTCGGCTGAACTGATCTTTGGCCTGAATATCTCGAGAACCGAGAACCCGACCCTTTCGGAAAAACTAAGGACCATACCTACTTTTGATTTCCAGGAGAAGATACAGATGAATGTTACCGGTACCATAGGTGACAAGATGCAGCTGGGGATCAACTATAATACGGAGGCCATGTTTGATTTTGAGAACAGGACACGGCTTGAGTACTCGGGAGATGAGGATGAGATAATTAAAAAAATTGAAGCCGGCGATGTGACCCTTCCGTTGCCGGGGACACTGATAACAGGCAGTCACAGCCTTTTTGGGCTGAAGACTGAGCTGCAGTTTGGCAGGCTGACGATCACCAGTGTTTTCTCACAGCAAAAGGGTGAATCTTCCACACTGCAGGTGAAGGGTGGGGCCCAGTTGAGCGATTTCGAGGTGCGCGCTGATGAATACGAGGGAAATAAACACTTCTTCCTGTCACACTACTTCAGGGATACCTATAACAGTGCAATGCGGAATCTGCCCGCCATAAGTTCGGGTATAAACATTGAAAGGATAGAAGTGTGGGTAACCAATAAGACAAGCAATTTCGAGGAAACAAGAAATATCCTGGCTTTAATGGACCTGGCCGAGGGGGAACAAAATATATACAATGAAGTACCCTCTTTCCAGGCTGTTCCGGGCGCCCCTCCCTATCCTGAGAATGCCGTTAATAACCTGTATTCACAGCTTTCATCTGCCTATCCGGAAACAAGAGATGTTGACAGGATAACCGATGCCTTTGATCCTATTGCCCAGGATTTCCAGATAGGTACGCATTATGAGAAAATTGAAAATGCAAGAAAACTGACAGAGCGTGAATATACGGTTAACCGGCAGCTTGGTTATATATCATTGAATGTAGCCCTTAATAATGATGAAATACTTGCCGTGGCCTACGAATATACCATGGGGGGCCAGGTTTACAAGGTTGGAGAATTATCAACCGATGGTATCAGCGCACCCGATGTGCTCTACCTTAAATTGCTAAAGGGCACCAGCCTGACTCCCAGGCTGCCGACATGGGATCTGATGATGAAAAATATTTATGCCCTTGGCGCATACCAGATTGAAAGAAAGGACTTTGAGCTCCATATACTCTACCAGGATGACGAAACAGGTAATTCAATAAATTACATCCCTGAAGGGAACCTCAGTGACCAGTTATTGTTGCAGGTGATGGAACTGGATAACCTTAACGGTCAGCTCGACAGGGAACCTGACGGTGTATTTGATTATATCGAAGGCATAACCATTGAACCCTCAAAAGGCAGATTGATATTCCCGGTGCTTGAACCATTCGGGAGTCACCTCAGGAGTAAATTCACTGACCCTGATCTGGCCGACGAATACGTCTTCCAGGAGCTTTATGATTCAACCCAGACAAAGGCAGTGCAAAGTGCTGAAAAAAATAAATTCAAAATAGCAGGTAGTTATACTTCAGCTTCAGGATCAGAAATATATCTGAATGCAGTCAATATACCCCAGGGTGGTGTTAAAGTAACGGCCGGAGGTGTTCCCCTGACCGAGAATGTGGACTTTACAGTAGATTATAATGCGGGCAGGGTGGAAATCATTAATCCCGCACTTATCGAATCGGAAACTCCAATCCAGGTATCACTAGAGAGTAATCAGTTTTTCGGTTTCCAGACCAAAACACTGGTGGGTGCACATCTCGACTACAGGATATCCGATGATTTTAATATCGGTGGAACGGTTCTTCACCTTACCGAAAGGCCATATACCCAGAAAGTAAATTTCGGTGAGGAACCCATATCAAACACCATCCTGGGTTTAAATACTTCTTACCGGTCTGAATCGCAGTTCATTACAAGAATGATCGATGCTCTGCCATTTATTGAGACAAAGGATCCTTCCTCGGTAACATTTTTTGGTGAATTTGCCCGGCTCATACCCGGGCACTCAAGGGCAATAAGCTCGGCAGGTAACTCATATATCGATGATTTTGAGGCCAGCGAAATACCCCTTGACATGAAAACATACAATGCATGGACGCTTTCAAGCGTTCCCCAGGGGCAGGATGATCTTTTTCCCGAAGGGCGGCTGAATAATGACCTTACGAGCGGCTTTAACAGGGCAAAGCTCAGCTGGTACGTGATTGATCCTCTTTTCCTGCGAAACGGGACAACCACACCCGACCATATCAAAAATAACCCCGATCTGCAGTCAAGTCATTTCGTGAGGGAAATATATGAAAATGAACTCTTCCCCTTCAAGGAGAGTCCCTCGGGTATACCAACCAATATTGCCGTTCTCAACCTGGCTTTCTATCCCGATGAAAGAGGTCCTTACAATTATGAAACGGGACCGACGGCCTATTCCTCGGGACTTATGCAGAACGGTCTGCTCAGTGATCCTGAAACCAGGTGGGGTGGAATTATGAGGGAAATACTGACCAGCGATTTTGAAACGGCAAATATACAGTATATTAAATTCTGGCTGATGGATCCCTTTACAGAAGATCCTGATCATAACGGAGGAGACCTTTACATTAACCTGGGTAATATTTCAGAAGATATTCTGAGGGATTCGAGGAAATCATTCGAGAATGGCCTGCCCGTCTCACCCGATGAAACAAATGTGGATACAACAGCGTGGGGAAGGGTGCCAACAGTACAGGCTGTAGTGCATGCTTTCGACAATAATCCTGAATCGCGCAGGTACCAGGACGTGGGACTGGATGGCCTGTCCAACGATGATGAACAATCATTCTTCAGTTCATACCTCCAGGAAGTGGAAGGGATAGTTGACGAGCAGGTATTTAATGATATACTGGAGGATCCTTCAAATGATGATTTTCACTATTTCAGGGGATCGGATTATGACAGCCGGCAACTGGGAATCCTTGAGCGCTATAAGAATTTTAACGGCATGGAAGGCAACTCGCCCACCTCGGAAATGAGCGATGAGAACTATCCTACAAGCGGATCCACCATGCCTGATATGGAAGACATAAACAGGGATAACACCCTCAGTGAAACAGAGAGCTACTACCAGTACAGGATAAGCATGAGGCCCGAAGACATGGAGGTGGGGAAGAATTATATAGTGGATGAGATTGATTATACGGCAACTTTTGCCAACGGTGAGCAATCGACCGTGAAATGGTACCAGTTTAAGATACCCGTAACCGACTATTTAAGGACAATAGGGAATATCCAGGATTTCAAGTCTATCAGGTTTATGCGGATGTTCATGCGCGGATTTAACCAGGATGTTATATTGCGCCTGGCAAAACTTGATCTTGTAAGGGCTGAGTGGCGTAAGTATAATATTTCTTTCCTTGAGGGAGGCGAAAGGGTCAGCGTGCCCGAGCCGGAAGACGGCAGTTTTGAAATAAGCTCGGTGAGTATCGAGGAGAATGCCGGTAAAGAACCTGTAAATTACGTCCTTCCCCCCGGCTTTGACAGGGTTATTGATCCGTCAAACCCGCAGCTCAGGCAGCTGAATGAACAGTCAATGGTCATGCGGGTACTCGGCCTGGAAGATGGTGATGCCAGGGCAGCATTTAAAAATGTTAACCTCGACATAAGGCAGTACAGGAGACTGAGGATGGAGGTACACGGCGAGGAAATTATAGGTGAGCCACTCCTTGATGATGAGTTAACGGTCTTTATCAGGATAGGGTCTGATTACAAAGGGAACTTCTACGAGTATGAGTTGCCCCTGAAACTTACCGACCCGGGTTATTACAATAAGGATAATGAGGAGGACAGGGCCATTGTCTGGCCGGAGGCTAACAGCTTTAATATTGATCTCTCCCTTTTCCAGGAAGCAAAAAAGGCGCGTAATGCAGAGATTGACAGACCTGGATCATACCTTTCAAGGTCTGATATTTATGTATACCCACATGAAGATGCAAGGATAAGTGTATCCGGTAATCCCAACCTTAGCAATGTAAGAGTAATAATGATAGGTATACGTAACCCGATCAAAACAAGAAATCCTTCTCCAGATGACGGGATGCCCAAATCGGGTGAAATATGGGTTAATGAGTTAAGGCTGAGTGATTTCAATGAAGATGGAGGATGGGCGGCAAATGCACGTATGCAGACAAGGCTGGCAAACCTGGGTACGGTCGACCTCGTTGGCCAGACCAGTACACCCGGCTTTGGCAGTCTTGATATGAAAGTGAATGAACGCAGCAAGGAACAGGTTGCAAAGTATGATGTGTCGTCAAACCTCGACCTGGGCAAGTTTTTCCCTGAGGAAGCAGGGGTGAGGCTGCCGGTTTATGTGGGTTATTCGGAGAGCCGCATACAGCCAGAGTATAATCCTCTCGATCCGGACATCCCCTTCAAGGATGCACTTGAAGACCTTGAACCCGGAAGGAGAGATTCCCTTAAAAACATGGCAGAGGATTTTACCCGGCGCAAGACAATTACGGTCAGCAATGCGGGGATAAGCAAGCAAAAAGAAAAATCCTATCCATGGGATATCTCAAATTTCTCGGTCAATTATACATTTAACGAGATCTACCGGACTAATATCAATACCGAGATCAATCTCGAAAAAAATTACCGGGGCGGAATAAATTATAACTTCGATACCGATCCGAAGAATATCACCCCATTCCGGAGCATAGAACTTTTCAGGGGACAGGCATTCAGGCTGATAAGGGATTTCAACCTGTATCTTCTACCACGGCACCTGGGTATAAGAACTGATCTCAGCAGGTATTACAGTGAGATGAAGACAAGAAATATCAATAATGAGTTTATCAAGATCAAACCCACCTTCAGAAAAGATTTTGAATGGACCCGCTTTTACGATCTGGAATATGATATTACCAAGCAGCTGAAGATAGACCTGACAGCCACGAATATATCCAGGATTGATGAACCCCCGGGGGGAGTTGACCGTGAGAGGTACGGCGATCATTACCAGGCATGGAAAGACTCGGTAATGGTTAACCTCCTCAATTTCGGAAGGAATATACATTATAACCATGTGATAAATGTGACTTATAATATCCCGGTAAATAAGTTGCCTCTCCTGAGCTGGCTAAACGGCAACCTGAGATACCGTGCCGCCTATGACTGGCTGGCAGGGCCCATGTACCCCGACAGCCTCAACATTAACCTGGGAAATACCATTAAAAATTCCAGTACCACCCAGATCTCCGGCCAGGCCAACCTGACAAACCTCTATAACAAATCCAAATTCCTCCAGAATATTGAAAGAAATACAAGACCGGGGGCAGCACAGAGGATGCAGAAGGAATTCAGGACCGTAACTTACGAACGCGACAGGGTGGACCTGATAGCAAACACGGGCAGGAATATTTACCACGACCTCAATACCCGCGATGTAAAGGTAAGGGTATTTAAACCCGATGGCACTGAAATACAGGGTAAGGTTGAGATAGAAACCAACAGGAAGGTTATTTTCACCGCCGGCGAGGATGTTGAAAATGCAAGGGTGGAGATTGAGGCACAGGTGGAGAAGAAAAGGAATCCGCTGATTGTAGCAGGAGAGTATTTTGTCAGGGCGCTGATGGGCATACGCAATATTTCAGCCACATATTCAGTCGACCAGGGCCAGATGCTGCCGGGATATACTCCTGAACCGAATTACCTCGGCCTCACGAGATCTGATGATGTTTTTGCACCGGGGTGGTCCTTTATTGCAGGATACAGTGATCCTGATTTTTTTGATAAAGCCCTCAGGAATGACTGGATTACCACCGATACCATTCTTAATACTGCAGCTGTTTCGAACAGGAACGAAACATTCAGCCTGCGCAGCACACTTGAACCCTTCCCGGGGATGCGCATAGATCTTACGGCCGATCGCAGATATGCCCGCAGCGAGTCAGCATATTACCGTGCCAACAGTTACGGCGATTTCCCTGACAGCCTCAGGAACAGTCTTGTGTCGGGTAATTTCTCAATTAGCATAGTTTCCTGGGGAACAGCCTTTGAAAAGATAAGCAAGGATAATGAGTATGTATCGGAGACATTCGAAAAATTCAAGGAAAATACGGTTATCATCTCACGCCGGCAGGCAGATCAAAGGCAGGAAAGAGATCCCGGTTATGACCCGGGTATTGACCCTGAGACAGGCGAAGCTATTGAAGGTCCCTATAAAAACGGTTATGGACTGACATCTCGAGAAGTGCTTATACCTGCATTTTTCGCTGCATACTCAAAGACAGACCCGGAAAAGGTAAGCCTTGATATGTTCCCCGGCATGCTCTCAATGATGCCCAACTGGAGAATAAATTTCGACGGTCTTTCAAAATTTGAACCTGTACAGAGGCTGTTCAGGTCGGTAAATATAGCTCACCAGTACCGTAGTACATATACCATTGGTTCGTATACGACCAACCTGTATTATGATGAGGGTGAGGACGGCATAAGCCGGATAAGGGATATGGATTTTAATTTTATTCCCCAGTACGAGCTCAATGTGGTAACCATAAATGAACAGTTCAGCCCCCTCCTGAATATCGATCTTAACTGGAAAAACAGCCTGAGCACCCGTATTGAATGGAAGAAATCGCGCACGGTAAGCCTTAACCTGGCAAACAACCAGATTGCTGATGTGCGCAATAATGAATTTATCATTGGTGCCGGCTACCGCTTTGATGATGTACAGATAATCCTACGTTCCGGCGGCAGGCAGCGGCCGCTGAGGAGTGATCTTAACGTAAGGCTTGATTTCTCGATAAGGGATAACAAAACTATTTCAAGAAAACTGATTGAAGACGTAAACCAGCCTGTTGCCGGTCAGAAGATTTTTGCCATCAGGACCACTGCTGACTATGTTCTGAGTGACAGGTTCAACCTCAAGCTCTTTTTTGATCATAATCTTAACGACCCCTTTGTTGCCACTACCTATACAACCTCAAACACCAATTTTGGATTCAGCCTGAAATTTACCCTGATACAGTAATATAATTGCCCGTCCCGGTAGCCTGAGGCTTTGCTTAGTCGGCTGGCAGGGCATATGCAGGAGCTGGGGCAATTTTTTGCTTATTGCCTGCCCCGGTAGCCTGAGGCTTTGCTTAGTCGGCTGGCAGGGCACATGCAGGAGCTGAAATTTGAACCGGACACGGGAACTTTATCTGTTTTTAATTGTAACAATTGATTTAAAAACTTATTTTTGGGATTACATAAAACAGCAATAATCTTAAAAAACTATTTAGAATATGAAAGTACCTGACAACTTAAAGTACACAAAAGACCATGAGTGGTTACGGATTGAGGGAGAAGAGGCTTTTGTTGGCATTACTGATTTCGCACAGGGAGAACTTGGCGACATTGTTTTTATAGAGATCGAGACTGAAGGTGAGACCCTTGACAAGGAAGAAGTATTTGGGACCATCGAAGCCGTAAAGACTGTTTCAGACCTGTTCATGCCTGTAGGGGGTGAAATACTGGAATTAAATCCCAACCTTGATGATAATCCTGAGCTGGTGAACAAAGATCCTTATGATAAAGGCTGGATGATAAAGATCAGGATAAGTGATTCTTCGGAACTGGATGAGCTGCTCTCTCCGGATGATTATAAAGATCTTATAACTTAATACTTATCTGGTATTTTATTGGCATTTTGAACCCTGGAGGCACGGATAAGCAGTTCCGTGCCGTTTACAGGGTTTTCTTTACTTCTACTTCCTTATAACCCTCAACAATATCACCAACTTTTATATCGTTGAAATTTTTGATGTTGAGTCCGCATTCATAACCTGAGCCTACCTCCTTAACATCGTCCTTGAATCTCTTCAGGGATCCCAGTTCACCGGTATATATCACAATACCATCCCGTATAATGCGTACTTTTGAATTACGTGTGATCTTACCTTCCCTGACATAACATCCTGCTATGGTGCCCACCTTGGTAATCTTGAAGACATCCCTTACCTCCACGGTACTGGTTATTTCTTCTTTCACCTCGGGTGACAGCATACCTTCCATGGCTGATTTTATCTCATTTATGGCGTCATAGATAATGCTGTAAAGACGGATATCTATTTCTTCCTTTTCTGCAAGTTTTCTTGCGCCCAGTGACGGTCTTACCTGGAATCCGATAATAATTGCATTCGAGGCTGCTGCCAACAGTACATCTGATTCTGATATCTGCCCTACTGCCTTATGCTGTATGTTAACCTGGATTTCTTCAGTTGATAATTTGATCAGTGAATCACTTAATGCTTCAACCGATCCGTCAACGTCACCTTTGACAATAATGTTAAGTTCCTGGAAATTGCCTATTGCTATACGGCGTCCTATCTCATCAAGGGTAATATGTTTCTGAGTGCGCATACCCTGTTCTCTTTGCAGCTGCATTCTCTTATTGGCTATTTCCTTGGCCTCCCTGTCTGTTTCCATGACATTGAACTTATCCCCTGCCTGTGGTGCTCCGTCGAGGCCCAGTATCAGGACAGGGCTGGAAGGTCCTGCCTCGTCTATCTTATGTCCTCTTTCATTGTACATGGCTTTTACGTGCCCGTAATATGATCCTGCAAGAACAATATCACCCAGTCTCAGTGTGCCTGATTTAACCAGTATGGTAGCCATGTAACCGCGCCCTTTATCAAGGGATGATTCGATTACCGTTCCGTTTGCTTTCTTGTTCGGATTGGCTTTCAGGTCGAGCATCTCTGCTTCCAGCAATACTTTTTCAAGCAGTTCTTCTATATTGAGTCCTCCCTTGGCAGAGATTTCCTGTGACTGGTATTTGCCTCCCCAGTCTTCGACGAGGTAGTTCATATTAGCCAGTTCTTCTTTAATTTTTTCAGGGTTGGCTGTCGGTTTATCAATCTTATTGATTGCAAAAATTATTGGAACGCCGGCTGCTGCTGCATGATTTATTGCTTCTACGGTCTGGGGCATAACCCCGTCATCAGCTGCAACAACAATAATTGCTATATCGGTTATCTGCGCACCCCTTGCCCTCATGGCAGTAAATGCTTCGTGACCCGGTGTATCCAGGAATGTTATTTGCTTTCCGCCGTCCAGTGACACACTGTAAGCACCAATATGCTGTGTTATACCTCCTGCTTCTCCTGCAATAACGTTGGTATTTCTTATATGGTCGAGCAGTTTTGTCTTTCCATGGTCTACATGACCCATAACGGTTACAATGGGAGATCTCGGCAATAGTTCGTCAGCTGTATCCTCATCTTCCCTTACAGCATCCAGCAGTTCGGCACTGATGAAATTCACCTCGTAACCAAATTCCTCAGCCACGAGTGACATTGTTTCTGCATCAAGTCTCTGGTTTATTGACACGAAAAGGCCAAGGTTCATACAGGTTTCAATGATATCGGTAACAGGAATGTTCATCATTGTTGCCAGCTCATTGACAGAAACAAATTCCGTAACCTTGATAAACTTCTTATCCTGTTCCTGCTTTTCTATTTCCTCCCTTTGTTTCTGGCTTATAGCATCTCTTTTTTCCCTTCGGTATTTTGATCCTTTGGATTTGCCCTTTGAGGTTAGGCGTGCAAGTGTTTCTTTTACCTGCTTCTGTACATCTTCCTCATTAATCTCGGGCCTGAGAGGTGTTTTTCTCTTTCTTTTATCTTTTCTTTCATCCGCGGGCGACTTGAGGCTGACTTTTTCTTTTTCCTTCCTTATCCTTTTTCTCTTCTTTTTCGCCTGGGCTTTTTCTTCTTCAATATCAACCTTTTTGGCTTTCTGGCTCTTTCTCCGCTCGTCTACAGGCAGGTTTATTTTACCAACCACGGTAGGGCCTGACAGTTTGTGAATTTTTGTTTTAATAAAAGCATCTTCTTCAGGCTCATCCTCGGCGATACCGGGCTTTGTCTCTTTTTCTTTCTCAGCTGCAGTTTTTTCCTTCTTCTCTTCCTTTTCTTCCTTTTTCTCTTCTTTTTTCTCTTCTTTCTTCTCTTCGGTCTTTTCTACCGTTTTTTCCTCATCCTCTTTCTTCTCCTCTGCTTTCTTCTCATCTGCTTTCTTCTCCTCTGCTTTTCCTTCTGTTTCTATGGAAGCTTCTTCTTTTTCCTCTTCTTTTTTTGTTTCTTTCTTCTTATCGAGGTCAATTTTGCCTACGACATTTATTCCTACCTTCCTTTCTTCTTTCTTTTCTTCTTCCGTGCCTGCAGCCTTTTCTTCTTCACTTTTTTCTTCTTCAGCCAATATTTTCTTTTCCGGCTTTTCTTCTGCTGCCTCCTCTTCCTTCCCGGCTTTCTCTTCAGTCTCAGCGGCAGGTGTTTGCTCCTCCGTCTTTGTACTTTCTTCTTCTTCTTCAATTGGCTCACCCTCAGGATGATCAATGGAAAGGGTTTCTTTTTTCCTGCTCAGTTCTTTAAGAGTCAGTTGTTCAGACTCTTTTTTCACACTAAGGTCGGAGCTGTATTCCTTGATGAGAAGGTCATAGGCTTCAGGTGGAATTTTGCCATTGGGATTTGGTTCTACGTCGAATCCTTTTTTTCGTAAAAATTCTACAATAGTGGATATACCCACGTTAAATTCACGTGCAGCCTTACTTAATCTTGTTGCTTTTTGTCCTTCTGCCATATATACTTATCCTCTCAGTTTTCAGAACTATTTATTCAAATTCAGATTTCAGGATATTGATCACTTCTGTAATTGTTTCTTCCTCCAGGTCTGTTCTTTTAACCAGGTCCTCGACTGACAATCTCAGAACAGATTTTGCCGTATCGCAGCCAATAGCTTTAAGTTCGTCAATAATCCATCCTTCAATCTCATCTCCAAATTCTTCAAGGTTCACATCCTCTTCGTCTTCTGTTCCGGGCTCCCTGTATACGTCTATTTCGAAGCCGGTAAGCTGGCTGGCCAGTTTTATATTAAGGCCTCCCTTTCCTATTGCCAGGGATACTTCGCTCGGCTTAAGATATATCTCCACTCTTTTTTCATCATCAAAGAGCTTAAGTGTACTTATTTTGGCAGGGCTGAGTGCTCTTGAGATATACAGTTGAAGATTTGAGGTGTAGTTTATCACGTCTATATTTTCATTCCGGAGTTCGCGTACTATACCATGGATACGTGATCCTTTCATACCCACACATGCTCCCACGGGGTCGATTCTCTCATCATATGATTCAACTGCCACTTTTGCTCTTTCGCCCGGCACCCTGACTATTTTTTTGATTGTTATCAGGCCATCGAATATTTCCGGCACTTCAAGTTCAAACAGTCGTTCCAGGAAGACCGGCGATGTACGGGAGAGAATTATAAAGGGTGTATTATTCTTCATTTCCACTTTAATCACGACCGCTCTTATGGTGTCTCCCTTTCTAAAATGATCTGAAGGTATCTGTTCTGATTTTGGAAGGATCAATTCGTTCCCGTCGTCATCAAGAATAAGTATTTCACGCTTCCAGACCTGGTATACTTCACCGGTTACTATATCACCTATACGATCCTTGTACTTGACGTAGATGTTGTTCTTCTCCAGGTCGAGTATGCGAGTGGTAAGATGCTGTCTTAGGGCAAGTATAGCCCTTCTTCCAAAATCGTGCAGTTTAACCTCATCGGATACCTCTTCACCCACTTCATAGTCTTCGTCAATTTTTTTTGCCTCCGACAGTGATATTTGTGTATTGGGATCTTCAAGATCAGAATCTTCAACAACTTCCCTGTTCCTCCATATCTCAAAGTCGCCTTTATCAATATTGACTATTATGTCAAAGTTATCATCCGAACCGTATTTCCTGGCCAGTAAACTCCTGAAAACATCTTCAAGGACACTCATCATTGTTGCCCTGTCGATATTTTTAAGTTCTTTAAACTCTGAGAAGGTATCGATTAAGTTTAAATTTTCCATCTCACCTCAAATTCTTAATTATTTGAATTTTATAATTTCTTTCACTGTTTTTACTTCATCAAAATTAAAAGAGATTTGCTCCAGCGTTTTGTTCTTTTTATTTTTCACTTTCTCTGTTTCAATCTCAAAACCCTCACCCTCAACATTTTTCAACACACCTTTTATCTTCTTCCCTTCATTGTCCACCACTTCAACAGTTTTCCCTATACTCATTTCATATTGCTCTCTTACCCTGAAGGGTGTGTTAAGGCCTGGTGATGAAACCTTAAGCTCAAAATCTTCCCGTTCCCGGTCGAGCTTTTCTTCGATATGCCGGCTCAGCCCTGCACATTCTTCTATGGTAATGCCCGAGGGTTTATTCAGAAGTACTGATATTCTGTTAGTTGTGGACACCTTTATGTCAACAAGGAAAATATCCGTACCGGCAATAAAGCTTTTTACAACATCCTTTACTATCTCTTTGTTAATCATATCAATTAGCACTAATAAAATAGGGGACTCCGGTCCCCTAAGAAGTCAAACACCCCTCAATCGCCTGCAAAAGTAC
>JBNJHQ010000064.1:0-5084 GCA_051748705.1 Bacteroidota bacterium
TCGTATCCTGCAGGCAGGTAGAGATCAAAGGAAAGATCAAGTCCGTCATTCCTTTTATATTTAACCATTTCCTTGCTTACACCTTCCAGTTGCGGATAAGGATTTTCAAAACTTGTAATCTGTGTCAGTTTTCCATTTTTCAGGTTTCGTATAAAGTAGTTTGGCGGAGTGTCGACTGATTCCCTGGTAGTTATTACCAGGTCTTCCTCACCGGCCAGGATATCTGCCACATTCTCGTACCAGGGTGCTTCAGAGCGCCACAGCCTTGTTATCTTTCCATCCTTTATCCTGTATTCGTCAAGAAATGGCCTGTCGCCTTCCGGCGAAGCACCGCTGCCCCTGAGGTAAAGCGATCTTCCTTTTTTATCAAAAAGAAGTACCCTCTGTCCCGATTCATTCTCCGTGGTCACAAAATTACCGGGATCATTATACCTGTCTTCTGACTGCAGCCTGAAAATCTCCTTTCTGGTACCCATGGGATCATCAGGATCAAACATGCTCTGCACACTCAGTCTCTCCTTGCGTGATCTTTCACTTAATATGGCAACATCATCATTCCCCCATGTAATACCTCCGAATCTCAGGCTGGTAGCAAGGTATTCGCGTGCTTCACCGTCAAAAGGTGCATCCAGTATATATACCTGGTCATGGTATTCCATCTCCTTTTCAAAATCACCACCGTCGAGGTGCTCAACCCAGAGCACGGTTGAGGGCCTGTCATTTCTCCATGTAAAACCTGAAGGCTCGGGAAAGGTCATGTCATACCCCCTGGGCAGGTTCTCTTTAAGAGGCAGTTCAGCCAGCATTTTAACAACATTACCGTCCATATCCCAGATAGCCACATCCGACGGGAAATAATAATAAGGAACAGTATAGGAGAAAGGTTTTTCCACTGTCTGTACCAGTAGGTATTTACCGTCAGGTGATGGGTTAACCGAGCGGTATATACCGGGTTTACCTATCTGCCTGGCTGATGATCCGTTCCACATTTTTATTACCGACCCTGCATAATATTCGAAGATTGCTTCATCCTCGGGGTTTGCCAGCAAATCCTGGAAGGTACGGGCAGCTCCCTGTTTACCAAGGTTTTCCTGTATGACAGGTCCCTCAGGTACCGGTGACGGCTCCGGGCGTTCACCCCTGCCAGGAATAACTGTCTGGTAGAGTATGCTTTTATTATCAGGTAACCAGCTGAACCCACTGTAGCCTATAACCATGTTAAGGTTGTCGTCAATTTTTTTCACCTGGAGGTTCTCAACGTTTCCTATCCATAATTCGATGCTCTCATCTGTGAAATTGGTAAAAGCAAAATATTTACCATCATTCGACCATGAAAAATTTCCCACCTTAAGATCCTCAGGTAAACCTTTCAAATCACGTTTACCGGAACCGTCAACATTCATCAGGGATATGCTTATTGCGTAACCTCGCCTGCTGGGTCCATTTACTGCCGGGTCAATCCTCAGCCCGCCAAGGCGGAGTTCTTCACGCGAAAGGTCTTCGATTGAAGGCATCCCCGGGCGCTCTGTAATAGCAATGGTGGTGCCATCGGGACTTATTGAGACCGAAGGGGTGGGGTTTGCAGTCATTATATCAACAATTTCTCCAGGCGGCTTCTGGTACTCCAGCGCATCCTGTGCAATTATCCCACATCCAAAAATTGTGATAAGAATAATCAGGGAAAGTACTTTTTTCATAATGGTTTTATTTTGGTTAAAAATATTATTTCACACTTTAAAAAATCCTCTGTATTCCTGGAAATCTTTATTCTCACATATACTTTTTAATGATTGACTCCATCTTAGCCGTAAACCCTCTTACTGCCTTTAAATTTCCAGATTGAAAATTTCATAGCCGGTTACAAAGTTAAACTTTATAAGAAATTATCATATGCTGTAGAATACCTGTCAACAATGCTTCGGTATCAGCATTATGCTTCTTAATCTGGATTGTAAGCAGCCAGGACTGGAAATTCACAGAATAATAGTTGTTTCTGTAATCAACACCAGGATAATTCATTACTCCTGTTTTCAAAATAAGCGATTACTGCGTACATTTACAAGATAAAACATCCGGAAATGAAGGATCTGAGAACTATTATTGAAAAGGCCTGGGATAACAGGGATTTACTCCAGGATAAAAGTACTGGAGAAGCAATAAGGGAAGTTATTGGGCTCCTTGACCTGGGGAAGCTCAGGGTGGCTGAGCCTTCAGGTAATTCATGGCTTGTGAACCAGTGGGTTAAAAAAGCCGTTATCCTGTATTTCCCTATCCAGGATATGGAAGTGATTGAAGTCGGGCCATTTGAGTTCCATGATAAGATAAAGCTGAAAAAAAATTACAAAGAACTGGGCGTGAGGGTTGTCCCTCACGCAATAGCAAGATACGGAGCTTTCATCAGCAGAGGTGTAATAATGATGCCGAGCTATGTAAACATAGGTGCCTATGTTGACGAAGGGACTATGGTTGACACCTGGGCTACGGTAGGCTCCTGTGCCCAGATAGGCAGGAATGTCCACCTCAGCGGAGGTGTCGGTATTGGCGGTGTACTGGAACCTGTGCAGGCGGCACCTGTTATAATAGAAGACAATTGCTTCATAGGCTCACGCTGTATTATTGTTGAAGGGGCATATGTAGGTGAAGAGGCAGTCCTCGGAGCCAATGTAGTAATCACAGGATCAACAAGGGTGATGGATGTCACGGGAGAAAAGCCTATTACCTACAAGGGTGAGGTACCCCCGAAATCAGTCGTTATACCCGGCTCATATACAAAAAAATTCCCTGCGGGTGAATTCCAGGTACCCTGTGCACTGATAATAGGCAGGCGAAAAGAATCAACAGACAAGAAAACTTCATTGAATGAAGCCCTTAGAGTACATAATGTGGATGCTTAATATTATCACCAGCCCTCATGCATGCAGACCAACTTTTTCACTGATAACAATAATCCGGGTTTATGCCAGGAATAAATGAGATAATAACGAAAGCTGTTGAAGTGCTTCACCAGGGGGGTGTAATACTTTATCCTACCGATACGATATGGGGACTTGGTTGTGATGCAACAAACAGTGATGCAGTAAAGAGGATTTACAGTATTAAGAAGAGAGATGACAGTCAGAGCATGCTTGTATTGCTCGATATCGAATCCAAACTGCAGTATTATGTAAAAGAAGTTCCGGAGATAGCCTGGCAGCTGATCGAGGTGAGTGACAGGCCTCTTACACTTATATACCCGGGTGCAAGGAATATTGCCCCTGAGCTTGTGGCCGGTGACGGCTCAATCGGAATACGGATCGTAAATGATGAATTTTGTTCCTCCCTTATTGCCCGCTTCAGGAAGCCACTTGTATCAACATCAGCAAATATCTCGGGCGCAGCAGCCCCCGGCAATTATGCTGAAATCAGTGATACGGTCAAGGAGCTTGTTGATTATATAGTGCCCTTGCGAATGGAAGAAAAAGATAAAAAAACCGCCTCATCAATTATCAAGATCGACAATGACGGGCGGTTTAAGATTATAAGATGAAAGCTTAATTTTTTCTTACCTTGCCGGAACCAGAAATCCTGGCGTCAACACCGGGGTTTCCTGAGTAGTACACATCACCGCTGCCTGATACCCTTGCAACAAGTTTATCTTCAACCATCGTACTGCATGTTCCACTGCCTGAAATGTTTACATCCAGGGTGTTCAGCCTGAAGCTGTCCCCCCTGTATTTACCGGATCCGCTTATTGACAATTCCCCGTCTATAGCCGCACCTTTCAGCTCAAGTGAACCGGAACCTGAGATGCTGCAATCGACTGACTCAGTATTAAGATCAGCCAGTTTGATATTTCCACTTCCGCTAACACTCATATCAAGGTCATCAGACCTGATTGATCCTTCGGCTATTATGTTCCCTGATCCCGATACGTTTAATTCCTCTACCTCAGGCATGGTGACATAAACAGTAAGATTACTCTTGTTCCTGGTAAAGGAGATCCACCGGTCATGACTGATTATAAGCATGTCGCCCCGCACCGTTGTTTCTATTTCCTGGATGTAATCATCATCGCCTTCAAGCACCACGCTGAAGGTATTGCCCTGCTCAAGGACCAGTGTGCCGGCAACGCCAAACCCAATACCGGTGAAATTGTCAAGGCTCCTTTCCTCACTTGACTGGGCATGTGATACGCCAAGTGATATTGCACCTATTATTAATAGGTTAAGTAATTTCTTCATGATAGGCTTTTTTTGTGTTTTTATTGTTAACAGAATAAAGACGGCAGAAAATAATTACTGTTGCAAGAAATGCCAAAGATTATTCATTGATGTCAAGTATCCCGTCTGGCAGGTCCATCTTTATGATCTTACTTTCCCGGTTAAGGGAAATGATCCAATCTTCGTTCAATGGCAGCAGTTGTTCCCTATCATCATCAGTACGGATCACAAGCATATACTGCATGGGCAGGCTCATTATTTTTTCTATCACACCAATATACTCATCCTGCCCGCCATATACTTCGTAGCCTGTAAGGATCATGTGCGCAGGGATTTCATCCGCCGGGGACTCTTCATAGCGCCCTGTGAACACCTTACAGCCAATGAATTCTGTCATCTGCTCGCTGCTGTCGTAGTGCTCAAATTTTAAAATGATATTACCCGTGGCATGTTCGGTAAGTGAGCTTATACAAAAAGGAACAGGTTTTTCTTCTATTTCAACAAAAACCCATTCCCCTTCTTTCAGTTCTTCAGGAGTATATTCTTCGGGGTGCACCATTACAGCTCCCCCGTAACCATGAACCTTAATGATCTTTCCGAGTAATTTCAAATTTATCTGCTGCGGGTCTTTATCCCGCTGATAGTTTCTTACTCTTCCTTCTTCCCGTCTTTTTCCTTTTTTTCTTCAGCGGCGGGTGCTTCAGCTTTTTCTTCAGCTACTGGTTCCTCTGCTTTTTCGTCAGCGGCTGGTTCCTCTGCTTTGTCTTCAGCTACTGGTTCCTCTGCTTTTTCTTCAGCGGAGGGGGCTTCAGCTTTAGTTTCTTCAGCTACTGGTTCCTCTGCTTTTTCTTCAGCGGAGGGGGCTTCAGCTTTAGTTTCTTCAGC
>JBNJHQ010000064.1:5184-12979 GCA_051748705.1 Bacteroidota bacterium
GCTTTTTCTTCCACTTCTACCGGCTCGTCACCGGCGGCTTCCTGTTCAGCCAGTGCAGCCCTTTTCTCAGCCAGGGCTTTTGCTCTTTCCTCATTCACCTTCTTTTCAGCCTCGATACGTTTCTTCTTTTCTTCTTCGAGTTCTTTTTCTATTCCTGACTTCTTAGCCTCAATCTTTTGTTCTTTCTCTTTCAGCCATATCTGGAATCTTCTTTCAGCCTCAGCCTCATCAAAAGCTCCTTTCCTCACTCCTTCGAGAAGATGTTTTTTCATCATTACTCCTTTATAAGATAAGATAGCCCTGCATGTATCTGTAGGTTGTGCGCCTTTTTGCAGCCAGTCCACCGTCCTGTCGAAATCAATTTCGATGGTTGCTGGATCTGTTATGGGATTGTATACCCCGAGTTTTTCAATAAACCGGCCATCCCGTGGCGCCCTGCTATCTGCTACCACAATGTGGTAGAAGGCCTTTCTTTTACGGCCCTTCCTAGCTAATCTGATTTTTACTGCCATTTAATACGCGTTAATGTTCTTACTTATAAAATTTGTGGCTGCAAAGATAAGTTTAATTAAACAATTGGCAAATAAAATATCAGCTAAAATACTAAAAGAAGATGGCATGGTGGGAGCATTACATAGAAGTATATCAGGTGGCCCGCGACAGATATGGCGCAAGCATTACCCCGGAAAATATCCGCGGGAAGAAATTAAAAAGGCTGCCCGTTAATTCACGGACAGCCTTATTCTTCGAACAGATTAAAACTATGCTCCTGAATAGCCTGGATTCTGATCTGCGTCTGTCAGTTCAGTATTTGAGTCCAGTTCAGCTTCCGGTATAGGGAAAATCATTTTTTCGTCATAGGCCGGAAGGGTCATCACATTTGCCCAGTTTGGACCAATGATATTCGGTCTTTCCAGGGGTATGCCGAGACGCAGGATATCAAACATCCTGAATCCTTCTCCTGCCAGCTCCTTGCGGCGCTCCATCAGTACCTCGTCAAGAAGGTCCTGACCGGTGTTCGTGCTCAGTACAGCGGATGCCTGTGCCCTCTGCTGGATATCCAGGAGTGTCTGCTGTGCTGCAGATTCGCCTCCGCCCTCACCACGGGCTTCACATTCAGCCTTGATAAGATACATCTCCGATGTTCTCATAAGTGTAGGCCTTGCAAGTCCGACAGCTCCGTTGCTCACTCCGGGTGAAGCATTCATCCTCGGGAATTTTGCATAGAGTGAATAATGGCCCGGCCTGTAATGCAGTTCATAGAAATCATCCACATCATAACTACCAGCATTATAGAAACCATAGGCTTCAGTTACTGCGTAAGAGTAGTAACCGTCCCAGTGATAACTGATATACATATCATCCCCATAGAAGTCATTTACATCTTCATCTCCTATGTTATAAAACAAAGGTGTAACGAACCAGTCCTTACGTACATCGTCGTCAGCATAGCTGTCGAACAGTACCTCTGTAAAGAAAATATTCCCGTATCCTTCAGGGTGATCATAGAAAGAGGAAAGAGCCCAGTAAATGGGGTAATCATCGCTGTTGAAAGGAACAACGAATATTGATTCTTCATTGTCATCGGAAAAGCCCATTGCATAGTCTGATCCGGTTGCCAGATCGGGTGCATCGGCAATTGCAATCACGGCATAATCATAGGCATCCGCGAAGTTGCCCATTGAGAGGGCTACACGTGCTGAAAGACCATTGGCATAGCACCTTGTAAAACGTGTCTTTGAAGACTCATTATTCTGCAGTGCTGCATTCTGAAGAGCAAACTCAAGGTCAGTAAGTATCAGGTCATAAACATCCTGTACTGTTCCCCTGCCCAGGTAGGTTCCAGCATCACTCACTTCGTAAAGGGGTACACCGGGACTCGAAGGTCCACCCGGGGCTGTATAGGCCTGGCAATAAAGGTTAACCAGGTTATAATAGGCTGTTGCCCTCATCATATACAGTTCCGAGAGATATTCGTCAAGTGCTTCATCAACGAAGGGCAGCTCGGCATGAATGGCTGCATTACAGTTCTCGATCACACTGTAAAGCTCGTCCCAGTAGCCTCTTGGCCCTCTAAAATCAGTATTACTTGCAGTATAGGTATAATGAAAGGTGTCTGTCCACCAGCTCCAGTTAAGTGCCTGGGCAAGAAAAGCATCATCTCCCCTTACCTCATTTGTAATATGCACAAATGAACCAAGTAAGGTTGATTCTGTCAGAGCGTCATAAATACCGTAAAGTACGGCCATGGCATTTTCCTGGTTGGAAAACGCAGCGTTCTCATCGATTTCAGTGGTTGGGTAAAGTTCCAGGAAATCTTCCGTACAGCCTGAAAACATTACACCGACCATAAATATTATTAATAGTATCTTTTTCATAATTCTGTTTTTTTATCGTTAAAAGTTAAGGCTGACACCAAAGGTTACAGTTCTCACATTGGGTACCGTTGAAGTATTTGTCAGACCACTGAGTCCCTGTTCAGGGTCATTCCCCGCATACTTGGTCAGTACAAAGAGGTTATCACCGTTGATAAATACGTTGGCAGCTTCAACTCCGATTGAGTTTGTCCATCTTTCTGGCAGCCTGTAATTCAGGTTGATATTCCTCAGCCTCAGGAAGGAACCATCTTCAAGGTAACGGCTCGACTGTGCCCATGACTGGGAATTGTTATTGTATACAAACCTGGGAACATCGGTTTCATCACCGGGCTCCTGCCATGAATCAAGGACTTCCTCGTTTAACTGGTGGCCATACCTTGAACCATCATTCATTGTTTGTTGGAGCAGGCTGTTATAAACCTTACCGCCCACGCTCCAGTAAAGCTGGAAGGAGAATGTCAGATCATCCATAATTATGAAGGTGTTTGTGAGCCCTCCATAGAAATCCGGGATTGACTGTCCGAGTTCATACCTTGTGGCCTCGTCATATTCCTTCGTTGTTTCTCTCTCACCGGTGGGGTTACCTTCCGTGTCAAGTACATCCTTGTACCACATGGCTTCGCCGGTCTGTGAATCCACACCGGCCCACTCTCTCAGGTACCATTCATACAGGCTGTTGCCTACAACCCAGCGCTTGGTCCCACTGATAATCTCTTCCTGTGAAAGAGCTGTTATCTCATTACTGTACCTTGAGAAATTGAAATCTGTCAGCCATACCAGGTTGGTATTCTGAATATTAGTTGAATTCAATTCAATTTCAAATCCCCTGTTATTCAGGCCACCGACATTCTCAAGCCTGCTGTCAAATCCTACTGAAGGAGCAAGAGGCTTATCCTGCAGCAGGTCATCGGTATTCCTGTCGAAGAATTCAACACTACCTCTCAGGAACTGCAGTATTCCGAATTCAATACCAACATTCAGAACCTTGTTCTTTTCCCATCTAAGTTCATAGTTTGATAAACGGGCATGCATCATTCCCACATTATAATCATAATTGTATCCCAGTCCGTAAACAGGGTAATATGCATAGGGAGGAACTGCCTGGTTACCGTTAGTACCGTAACTTGCCCTGATCTTGAAATCATCCAGCCATCCAAGTGATACCATAAAGTTTTCCTGGCTTATTCTCCATGATGCACTGGCACTCCAGAAATTAGCCCAGCGGCTTTCCGGTCCGAACCTTGAGGATCCGTCACGCCTGAAAGAGCCTGAAATATAATACTTATCGTTCAGGTCATAATTAACCCTGCTGAAATAAGAGATCATTGATGTTTCAGTTGTGGAAGATCCTATTTCCATTGGTTCACTGGCAATATCCAGTTCATCTGAAAAAGGTACATCAAAGCCTTTACCCGCTGCTAGTACAGTCTTACGTATATAATATTCAGTTTCATATCCACCCAGCAGGTTAATATTACTTCCTCCAAACTCCTTGTTATAGGTAAGAGTGGAAGAGGTCATTATTCTTCGCTGGTCTTCTGAATTCTTATCAGAGCTACCACCGTAGGCCTTGCCGTCGCCATGATAAGGATTCCTGAAGAAATCAGAATTGTATGAATACAATGAACCGCTCACTTTTGTGTCAAAGAAAAGTCCTTCGATCATCTGCCAGTTGAAGTTCACTGTATTGAAAATATTGGTTGAACGGCTTCCCCTCGGGTCCAGTTCATTCTGGGCTATCGGGTTATAGTCTTTTGAAACAAGGTTATCCCAGTTCCATTCCGGTTCTCCGTCAGCACCGATCACCGTTTCAAAATTTTCATCAAGAACATATAGCGGAACATTGTTAGGATATGCATAGGCTGCATACATGGTTCCTGAGCCGTTGGTTATATCCTTTACCGTATTACCCTGCCTGTAGGTTAAGGTTGAAGTGTATCCAACCTTTACCTTGTCAGACACCTCTGATGTAACATTTATGTGTCCCATCACTTTCTGTGTCTGGTCGGGTATGGTAATAGCTTCACTGTCATAATAGGTTCCTGAGAAATAAAACCTGGTTCTCTCATCACCTCCCGATGCTGTAAGGTTATGCTCAGTTGTCACACCTGTCTGGAAAGCCTGCTCGAACCAGCTATTATCGAGCATCAGCTCTGCACCCGATACAAGGTTCCCGTTATCATCGAAAGGTTGAACAACATCGTAAGGATTACGACCTGCCAATGTCGCAAGGTTCTGATGTGCATAGTCGGCGGGAGAGCTATATTCACCCTGGTCTTCAAGCCAGTCAGGATCCTCTGCAGCATTGTCGCTCGCAAAGTTATATATCCCTTCCCATGATTTCTGGTAGAATTCACCGGCATCGAGCATCTGGAATTTATTGGTTGTTTTCGTGGCATAACTCTGCTTACCTGTATAGGTAAACTTCGTTTTACCCCTCTGTCCCTTTTTCGTTGTAACAACCACGACCCCGTTGGCAGCCCTTGATCCGTAAAGCGAAGCAGCTGCAGCATCCTTCAGAACGGTTACTGATTCAATGTCTGAGACATTAGGTACCTGTGCACCGATAACACCGTCAACAACCCAGAGTGGATCTGATGATGCCGTTATTGAGCCTACACCCCTGATCCTTATGGTGGGTTCGGCATTTGAAGCTCCTGAACTGTTCACAACCTGTACACCTGCTGCATTAGCCTGCAGCGCTTTCACAACAGAAGTTGTAGGGTTGCGGGAAAGCTTCTCTGATTTGACAACACTGGCAGAACCCGTAAATGATTCTTTCTTTGTTGTCCCGTAAGCAATTACCACTACTTCGTCTATGCCCAGCAGGTCTGGTTCAAGGATTACATCAATTGTATTTGATGAACCAACAACAATCTCTTGTGTCTTCATCCCAACAAAACTGAAAACCAGGGTTTCTCCTTCTTCAACCTCTATGGAATAGTTTCCGTCGAGATCGGATGTGACACCCCTGGTGGTCCCTTTAACAGTTACCGTAGCACCAATAATGGTAGTACCATCATCGGCAGCAGTGATTGTTCCTGTTACTGTCTTCTCCTGCCCAAGGGCCATAATCCCTAGCCCGCAAAAGAAAAACATAAAGAATACTAATTTTCTCATATTAGAATTTAGTTTAGGTGATTAAATAAGATTCTAGCTGTATCTGATCGAATACTCTGTAAAGACGGCAAAACTAAAAAACAATTGCATGATTTTTTATTTTTTTTTGCACTTTTTATCGATAGGAAAAAGATAATACTCCACGGTATACCTGCTATTCAGGGGTTTTTATGAATGACCTGTGAACCCGCTTTATACCCTGCCAGTGAATGGAAGTTTTATAACATATATTGACCCGGACAGGGAAAATTTTATAAATATCTTCTCTAACAGATAGGTTTGCAGATATATAAAAATTTGTTAATTAATCGTCCCTGCCTCGCTCCGGCTGAAAGGGATTTTTGCATACTTTTGTAAGCCGGGTCCTTCAGGGCAGGAGTTAAAATAATCTCACCAGGCTTATTATGAGCAATTTCGTGCATATACATCTTCATACCCAGTATTCAATACTGGATGGGGCATCAAAAATCAGTGAGCTCATGGAGATAGCCTCAATCCTGGATATGCCTGCCGTGGCCATAACTGACCACGGCAATATGTTTGGGGTAAAAGAATTTCATAATGCTGCCAAAGAAAAAGGCATCAAGCCCATTATAGGCATTGAGGCATACGTGGCAAGAAGGGGAATGTCGGAAACTACCGTCAAGGATGACCGCTCGGGCGACCACCTTATTATACTTGCAAAAAACTATACCGGATACAGGAACCTTGTGAAGCTTGTATCGCTGTCGTGGACCGAAGGTTTCTACTATAAACCGAGGATAGACAAGGAGCTTCTGAAGGAGTACAACGAGGGACTCATAGCAACTTCTGCATGCATAGCCGGCGAGATACCAACAGCAATACTCAATAATGACCCGGACACGGCTGAACAGGTTGCCCTTGAATACAGGGAAATTTTTGGTGATGATTTTTACCTGGAGATACAGAGACACAAAACCGGCGACCCCTACTATGACAACGACACCCTGGCAAAGCAGAATATAGTCATCGAAGGCTATAAAAAACTGTCGGAACTTACTGGCATAAAAATAGTTGCTTCAAACGATGTGCATTTCCTGAAAGCTGAAGATGCGGAGGCTCATGACCGGCTGATATGCCTTAATACCGGGAAAGAGCTCGACGATCCTGACAGGCTGAGGTATACAAAGCAGGAATATTTTAAGACTGAGGAGGAAATGAGGGAGCTCTTCCATGATTGTCCTGAAGCTGTGGACAATACAGTGGAAATAGCAGCTAAAGTGGAGCATTATGAACTGGATCATGAACCCATTATGCCCGAATTTCCCATACCCGGAGAGTTTGAAAGTAAAGATGATTACCTCAGGCATCTGACTTACGAAGGGGCCGGTGAGAGATGGGGAGAGATAAGTGATGAATTAAGGGAGAGGCTCGACTTTGAACTGGAGACCATAAAAAAAATGGGTTATCCCGGCTATTTTCTTATAGTACAGGATTTTCTGAGGGCAGCAAGGGAAATGGGTGTTTCGGTGGGACCGGGAAGAGGATCAGCTGCAGGTTCAGCCGTGGCCTACGCACTGAGGATAACCGATATCGATCCCATTGAATACAGGCTGCTTTTTGAACGCTTTCTTAACCCCGACCGTATATCAATGCCTGATATAGACATTGATTTTGACGAAGATGGCAGGGAACAGGTACTAAGATACGTTGTTGAGAAATACGGTCACGACAGGGTGGCCCATATCATCACCTTCGGCACAATGGCAGCCAAGGGGGCCATACGGGATGTTGCCAGGGTACAGAACCTGCAGCTTTCAGACGCCGACAGGCTGGCAAAGCTTGTGCCCGAAAGGCCTGGAATTACCTTCCGCCAGGCATACGAGGAAGTACCCGAGCTGAAGAGAGAAAGAAACTCGGATAATGAGCTCATAGCCCGGACCCTGCAGTATGCCGAAGCGCTTGAAGGATCGGTGAGGCAAACAGGTACACATGCCTGCGGTATAATAATAGGCCGGGATCCCCTGAATGAACATATACCACTGAGCATCGCGAAGGATACCGACCTGTACGTTACCCAGTATGACGGTAACCATGTTGAATCGATGGGCCTGCTGAAAATGGACTTCCTGGGCCTTAAAACACTTTCCATTATAAGGGATGCCGTTGATAATATTAAATTATCAAAAGGTATTGACGTGGATATATCAAAGGTGCCCCTCGATGATAGCAAAACATTTGAACTGTATGCCAACGGTGAGACAACCGCACTGTTCCAGTTCGAATCGGATGGGATGAAGAAACATCTTCGCGAACTCAAACCCAACCGTTTCGAA
>JBNJHQ010000065.1:0-12924 GCA_051748705.1 Bacteroidota bacterium
AGTATATCAGCAGCCTCCATCAGATCTTCATCGATGGTAATGCTTCCAACGTACTGAAGGTTGGCTTCAGTAATTTTTACTTTGTGAATCTTTGATTTCACTACTTCTATAAACATGACTGCATATAATTATTTACGCAACAAAGTTAATTAACCTTTGGAAAACAGGAAAGAAAACTTAACATTATCAATCAGCCGTATATCACCTGCATATACTGCAATACAGGCTGTATAATCCCTTTCACTGTCTATATCGCTTCCTGTAAGTACCGGTTTCAGCTGCTCATCGTCCACGATCTCCAGGTATTCAACATTAAAACCCTCTTCTTTGTTTATTTCTCCTGTTACTTTTCTCTTCCATTCACCGGGGTCAAAGGGCAGCTCTTGTTCATTGTGTTTTTGCAGGGTATGATAAATAATGCCTGCCCTGGCCCGCATTCCCGGTGAGAGCCTGGCATTGCGCGAGCTCATGGCCAGACCGCTGGCTTCCCTGATGATGGGACAGTCAACAATCTCCGTATTTAAAGCTGTTTGTTTGACCATGGTCCTTATCACTGCCAGCTGCTGGAAGTCCTTGCGCCCGAAATAGGCCCTGCCGGGTTTGCAGAGGTCGAAAAGTATTTTCACTATGCGCACCACCCCCATGAAGTGGCCGGGACGGTGTTTGCCTTCCATTACGCTGTCAAGGTGGCCCAGTGTTACCTGTGGAATCTCTTCATCATGGTAAATATCTGCTGCTTCAGGGGTGAAAACAATATCATCAGGGCCCAGTATGCCTGAGAGTTTTTCCAGGTCGGCATCAATGGTACGCGGGTATTTTAAAAGGTCATCGGCGTTAGTGAATTGTGTGGGGTTGACAAAAATGCTAACCACCGTGAGCTCATTTTCATTTACTGATCTTTCAACGAGCGACATGTGTCCGGCATGCAGGGCTCCCATGGTGGGTACCATGCCCCTGCTTTTGTCCTGCTGCCTGCCCAGTTCGCTTTTCAGTTGTGAAGGTGCATATATACGTTTCATCTTTTATTGGCAAAAGTTGATTGGCCGGGCAAATTTAGTCAAAATTGCTGAGAATGATAATCTTCAATATTTCAATAAGCTGGTGGGGAATTCAAGTATTGGAATATTTTTGTTATCTTTGCACTCTGTTATTAATAGGCCAAATGGATAGCAAGAAGGTATTATTCATATCACAGGAGATAACCCCATATTTGACAGAATCGGAGATTTCCAGGATAAGCAGGTATTTGCCCCAGGGCATACAGGAGAGGGGTAAGGAGATCAGGACGTTTATGCCACGCTATGGGTGCATAAATGAACGGCGTAACCAGTTACACGAGGTAATACGTCTGTCGGGTATGAATTTGATCATTGATGACACCGATCATCCCCTGATCATCAAGGTAGCCAGTATACAGGCTGCGAGAATGCAGGTTTATTTTATTGACAATGAAGATTATTTCCAGCGTAAATATGTAGCCAGAAATTCAAAGGGCGAAGAATTTTCCGATAATGATGAGCGGGCAATATTTTTTGCACGTGGGGTGCTCGAGACGGTCAAGAAACTGAGGTGGGCCCCCGACGTGGTGCACTGTCATGGTTGGATGTCGGCGCTCGTTCCCATCTATTTGCGGCAAGTATATTATGATGATCCGCTGTTTGCCGATGTGAAAATCGTTTATTCAGTATATAATAATGAGTTTAAAAAGCCGTTCAGGGAATCATTTACTGCCAAGCTTGTTTCTGACGGTATAGAAGAAAAATATCTTGATTTTCCTGGTGGGGCTGATTATTTTGCCATATCAAAACTGGCCGTTGACAATGCAGATGGCATAATTATTGGAAGTAAGGAAATAAACAAAGAAGTGGAAAAATATATCAGGTCACAGGAAAAGCCTGTGCTTGGATATCAGGATGAAGAGGAATATATTGATGCGTATAATGAATTCTATGATAAAATTATCTGATAGGACAGCTTCTGCAAGCAAAGCGATACAAAGAACCCTGAGGAAACATATTTATAACATACTTACCCTGCTTACAGCAACGGCTTTCTTTATTGTTTCATGCGAGGAAGACCCTTCAACCATTGGTGACGGTATATTGCCAAAGGTTGATTTTGACAGTATAGTGGGAGTGGACACCATGGATGTTGGTATGTACACCTTTTTCAATGAAAGTGCCACCTCATTGACCCCGTCGATCTCTTATCTTGGCAGCATGGTGGATCCATATTTTGGTGCAACCAGTTCAGATTTTGTTACCCAGTTATGGCTCGCGTCAGCCTGGCCGGGCTTTGGCCTGGCGAGCGTTGATTCGGTGAAGATGTACCTCCAGGTAAATAATGTAATAGGGGAGATGCCGGAACAGAGCTTTTTGCATATAGGTGAGATCTCTGAAAAATTGTCTGCTGACTCCAGCTACCTGGTGAATGGCGATGTACCCCTAAAGGATTTTATGGGCGAATACAGGCTGGCCACACTTACGATTCCGGCGCTTGAAGAGGGTGCCGACTCCCTGCTTAAGATTGACATACCGCTTTCTTTCGGTAATTATTTAATGAGGGATACGAGCAAGCTTTTTCTCGGGACCGACACCATTGACTTCAGGGATTATTTATACGGGCTTTATTTTGAATACCCCCAGTCAGGCAGTTACCATATGCTTGAACTGGATATTTACAGCGACAATACATCTATTGTGGTTTACTACACCGATGCAACGGGTGAATCAAGATTTTATGAATTCCTGATTAATCAAAGGTGCGTGAATTACAACAGGTACTTGCATGATTATGACCAGGCTGACCCCGAAAAGAGGATAAAATACATTAACGAGCCGATAAAGGACACGCTTGCCTATATACAGCCCATGGAAGGTGTGTTTACAAAGATGATCATTCCGGGGCTGGAGAATCTCCGGCCACTGGCAGGCAATATAGCAGTGAACAAAGCCAGGCTGTACCTGCCTGTTTACCTTAATGATGAAGATTATACCGAAGACATGGTTCCTGACAATATACTGGTAAGGTATGACAGTGCAGGTGTCAAAAGGCTCCTGCCCGATTATTTTATTGGCAGCAACGGGGCCTTCCTTGACGGCAGCTACAGTAAGATAAGCAATCTTTACGAGCTTAATATATCGAATTTTGTCCAGGAATATATAGAAGGTAAGATAGTTGACCCGGTGATTGAGATCTTTTTACCATCGCTTGGCACCAGGAATCTCATACTCAAAGCTAACAGGGCTACTGATGACGCGGTACGCTTTGAGCTCACCTATACTGTTCTGAATGATGAGTAAGGTGCTGTGATGAGGGGCTTTACCACTTAAAGGAGCTACGCTTTGAGCTCACCTGCACTGTTCTGAACGATGAGTGAGTCTCTGTGTTGAGGCATCAGCGCTTAAGGTACTGCTGTTCGTAATATTTTTCATAGTCGCCCGAAAGGACATTCTTCATCCATTTCTCATTCTCAAGGTACCAGTCAATTGTTTTGCCCAGGCCATCCCTGAACTTATGGTCGGGTGTCCAGTGCAGTTCATTCTTTATTTTCGATGAATCGATGGCATAGCGTTTATCGTGGCCTGCACGGTCTTTTACAAAGGTGATCAGTTGTGCCGATTCGCCGGCCGGCCTTCCAAGCTTCCCGTCCATCAGCTCACAGAGCAGGTGCAGCAGGTCAATATTCTTCCATTCGTTATTCCCGCCTATGTTGTATGTTTCGCCATTTTTCCCCTTATGGAAAATAAGGTCTATGGCCTGGGCATGATCTTCCACAAAGAGCCAGTCCCTTATATTTTCTCCTTTACCGTAAACCGGTACTTCCCTATTGTTCCTGATATTGTTTATGGCCAGGGGGATAAGCTTTTCAGGGAACTGGTTAGGACCGTAATTATTGGAGCAGTTACTCAGCACCACGGGGATGCCGTAGGTATTGAAATAAGCCCTGACAAAATGATCAGAACCTGCCTTGGATGCTGAATAGGGACTGCGGGGATCATAGGGTGTGCTTTCAGTGAAGAGTCCGTCAGCGCCAAGTGAGCCGTATACCTCATCGGTTGAGATATGGTAAAAGACTTTCCCGGTGCTATCCTTCCATATTTTCCTTGATGCATTCAGAAGGTTAACGGTACCTACAATATTGGTATATACGAATTCCATGGGTGATGAGATGGAACGGTCGACATGTGATTCGGCCGCCAGGTGTATAATCCCGTCGAACCTGTATTTATCGAAGAGCGCAAATACTTCTTCTTCGTTTACTATATCCGTTTTCTCGAAAATGTAGTTATCAGCATCTTCAATATCGAGAAGGTTAAGGAGGTTACCCGCGTAGGTGAGTTTATCGGCATTGACCACCCTGTATGAGGGATATTTCTTTACGAAGCGGCGAACGACATGTGAACCGATGAAACCGGCGCCGCCGGTTATGAGCACAGATTTTTCCATATTGTTAGTTCTATTTTGACTTATTTCATCTGTTTGAAATTACTTCGTGGGCTCGCAAGCCCGGTTCATGGCCGTTTCATTTTGCGATATTCCAGTTCCCATTCCCAGGCCGATCTCATGGCATCGTCGAGTGTGTAGCTCGTAGACCAGTGCATCTCACTGTTTGCGCGTGAAGGGTCGGCCCATATCTTTTCAATATCTCCCGGTCTTCTGCCCACCACACGGTATTTGACTTTCTTCCCCGACACCCTCTCAAATGATTCTATGGCTTCAAATACCGACACTCCCTTACCGGTGCCAAGGTTAAAAACCTCGTAGTTTTCCCTGTTTTTTCCATCCATCAGTCTTTTCAGGGCAACCACGTGTGCCTGTGCCAGGTCGACTACATGGAGGTAGTCGCGTATGGCTGACCCGTCGGGTGTGTCATAATCATCGCCATATACCCTGAGCTCATCCCTTATGCCCGCGGCTGTCTGTGTTATATAGGGCACAAGATTTTCAGGGACACCCAGGGGCAGCTCTCCTATATGAGCCGAGGGGTGTGCACCTATGGGGTTAAAATACCTCAGGGACACAGCCTTCAGTTCTTTACATGCGTGCATTGTATCCCTTATTATTTCTTCGCCTATCTGTTTTGTATTGCCATAGGGTGATACAGCTTCCTGCACGGGCGAATCTTCCGAGACAGGCAGTTCAGCGGGTTGCCCATAGACTGTGCAGGATGAGGAAAAGACCATGGAGGGGATGTTGAAAACCTGCATGCACCTTAGCATATTCATTAGTGACACAAGGTTGTTATAGTAATAGAGCAGGGGTTTTTCAACAGATTCGCCCACGGCTTTATAAGCGGCAAAATGTATTATAGAATCAATATCAGGATTAAGCGAGAAGAAGGCCTCCAGCTTTTCCCGGTCGCACAGGTCTGTTTCTTCAAAAACAGGTTTAGTGCCTGTGATACTCTCAATGCCCTCCAGCACTTTGATATCCGAGTTTACGAGGTTATCCATTATATAGACCTCGAATCCTTCCTTCTGCAGTTCCACAACAGTGTGCGAACCTATATAACCGCATCCTCCCGTTACAAGTACTTTTTTTTTCATGGTTACAGTCTCCGCCAGGTTAATTGAACGGTTCCGGCATGTTAATTTTACAGCCCCCGCCAGGTTAATTTAAAGGCTCCAGTAAGTTAAGCTTTTTATTTTAGACCTGTATATTCCTTTAACATCCACCACTATCCCGTTCTTATCCAGCAGGCTGCTGAAATATTTTTCGTCGAGTTCAAGGTAAGGGGCATGGTTGACGGCAACTATCACAGCGTCATATTTACCCTGAGGCTCATCCAGCAGGTCGAGCCCGTATTCTTTCTTTACCTCCTGTGGATCAGCGAAGGGATCAACAACATCGACGATGCAGCCAAAATCAGCCAGCTCATCAATAACATCGATCACCTTTGAGTTCCTTATGTCAGTCACATTTTCCTTGAAGGTTATACCCATCACCAGCACTTTTGCTCCCTTGGGCCCTTTGGCTGCCGATATTATTTTTTTCACTGTTTGTTTGCCCACGTATCCTCCCATGCTGTCGTTCACAAAGCGTCCCGAATCGACCATCTGTGGATGGTAGCCCAGCTCCTTTGCCTTGTATGAAAGGTAATAGGGATCGACGCCTATGCAGTGGCCGCCCACCAGCCCCGGGAAGAAATTGAGGAAGTTCCATTTTGTCCCTGCCGCTTCCAGCACCTCGTATGTATTGATGCCCATCCGGTTAAAGATGATCGACAGTTCATTCATAAAGGCTATGTTTATATCCCTCTGTGTATTCTCAATGATCTTGGCTGCCTCGGCCACTTTTATTGAGCTGGCCCTGTGAACGCCGGCATCAATTATCAGCTCGTAGGTTAAGGCTATCTCTTCCGCTGATTCCCCGTCGCATCCGCTGGTGACCTTAACTATGGAAGTAAGGGTGTGCTTTTTGTCGCCCGGGTTGATTCTTTCCGGGGAGAAGCCCACCTTGAAATCGTCGCGGTACACCAGGGAAGAGAATTTCTCCAGTACGGGAACGCAGTCTTCCTCGGTGCATCCCGGGTAAACGGTTGATTCATAAACAACATAATCACCTTTCTCCAGTATTTTACCCACTGTTTCGGATGCTGCCATTACCGGTGTGAGATCGGGCAGCTTATGCTTATCCGTTGGGGTTGGCACAGCTATTATATGGAAGGATGCTTCCCTCAGATCCTCAGGATTGGTGGTGAAATGTATGCTGACATCATTAAAGGCCTCAGGAGGCAGTTCTTCATTGGGGTCAATACCCTTCCTCATGCTTTCAACCCTGTCTTCACGTATGTCAAAAGCAATTACATCAAGTTTCTTTGCAAATTCCAGGGCTATTGGCAGGCCAACATATCCCAGTCCTATTACTGAAAGTTTGGTCTTTCTTTCTACTAGTTCTCTGTACATAAGTTAAGCTTTGTTATTTTATTAATTTATGGGCTAAAGGATGTATTTCACCTTTGCCTGTGGCTATTTTTCCGTTACGTATCTCATACACTGTTTTAACCGAATTACGGGCATCTTCCAGCCCGAAGCCTTTACCTCCCAGGATATGCCTGTAAGTTTCGGTATGAAGATCGGTGAAGCCACCGCTGAATTCAATCTCATTGTTTTCTATCATTATTGAGCGGTAAGTTCTCTGTCCCTTGCTAAGGACAGCTTCGGGCAGGTCATTGTGATCGATACTGAGGAACCATCTCACCCTGGCATTTTCCAGTTCGAGGTATCCTGCAGCTTTGTTCTCTTCGAGCAGGTGCACATGATTGGTCTGTACTTCGCCGAAAACCCAGCCGAGCATGTCGAAGAAGTGGATGCCTATGTTTGTGGCCACCCCTCCCGATTTCTGGATATCGCCTTTCCATGAAAATTTGTACCAGTTGCCCCTGCTTGTTATATAGCTGAGGTCGATATCATATTTACTGTTCTGCTTTTCTCTTTTTATTTTTTCCCTGAGCGCTATAACTGAAGGGTGGAGTCTTAGCTGCAGCACGGTATATACTTTTTTGCCCGTTTCTTTTTCTATCTCCTGCAGTGCATCAATATTCCATGGGTTAAGGACTATTGGTTTTTCACATATGGCATCGGCCTGGTGTCTGAGTGCGAACCTTATATGTGAATCGTGCAGGAAGTTTGGGGAGCAGATGCTGACATAATCCACTTTAATGCCTGATCTTTTGAGTTTCTCGAAATGGCGGTCGAAGCGTTCAAATTCAACGAAGAAGTCGCTGTCAGGAAAATAGCTGTCAATAATTCCCACGCTGTCGAAGGGGTCGAGGCTGGCAAGCAGTATGTTTCCTGTTTTTTTTATGGCTTCCAGGTGACGAACGGCTATGTAACCGGCCACTCCTATAAGGCCAAAATTATTTTCTTTTCCCTTCATTGATATGTATTTACTCTAAATTACTACTCAATAATTTTTGCTACTTCGTTTTCTGAAAGACTGTATTTCTCTCCGCTCTCAGGGCATATGGCAATATTATCCTCATCAAAAACAAGCCTGTGCCCGTATTCACTCATCCAGCCGGCATGCCTTGCAGGGTTGCCAATAACCAGTGAATATGCTTTTACTTCCTTTGTTACCACGGCGCCCGCACCGATAAAGGCATACTTACCTATATCGTTACCACATATGATAGTTGCATTGGCTCCTATGCTGGCTCCTTTCCCAACCCTTGTCTCAACGTACTGGTCGCGCCTCACCACTGCACTCCTGGGGTTTACTATATTTGTAAAAACCATCGATGGCCCAAGGAAAACATCGTCCTCACAAATAACACCTGTATATATTGAAACATTATTCTGCACCTTCACATTATTCCCGAGGATAACGCCGGGAGATATTACCACGTTCTGGCCAAGGTTACATTTCTCACCCAGCCTTGCGCCGGTCATTATATGCGAAAAGTGCCATATGCGGCATCCCTTACCTATTGTGCAGCCTTCGTCTATCACTGCTGTTTCATGTGCCTTATAATCTTCCATGGTCTAGCTGTTTCTGAAAAAACTGTTAATATGGTCACAAATATACTGTAACTGGTCAATATTCAGTTCAGTGTGCATGGGCAGTGAGAGTACGGAGCTGCACAGTTCATTTGTCACCGGGAATTCCTCCTTTGCCATACCCTCGTGGAGGTAAGCCTTTTGCAGGTGCATGGGCACGGGGTAATAAACCATTGATGGTATATTTTTTCCTGCAAGGAAATCCTTAAGCTCATCCCTCAGGTCAGGATCGGTTTTTATGGTATACTGGTGAAAGATATGAGTTGATTTATCTGATCTCAGTGGTATTTCAAGCCTGCTGACCGGTGTTAAGCGGCTGTCGTAGAAAGAAGCGGCATTTCTGCGTGCATTGTTATATTCGTCGAGGTACCTGAGCTTGACCCTCAGCACTGCAGCCTGCATTGTATCGAGCCTTGAATTTACACCTACGTCGTCATGGTAGTACTTTATGGTGCTGCCATGGTTTGTTATGCTGCGCATACGCTTTGCCAGCCGGTCATCATCGGTGAAGATTGCACCTCCGTCGCCAAAGCAACCCAGGTTTTTTGACGGGAAGAAGGAGGTGCACCCGATATCCCCGATGGTACCTGCTTTTTGCCTGCTGCCATCTGAAAAAATATATTCTGTTCCCAGGGCCTGTGCTGCATCCTCAATGATATAGAGATTATATTTACGGGCTATCCTGATAATTTCTTCCATATCAGCCGACTGGCCGAAGAGGTGAACAGGTATTATTGCCCTTGTCCTTGGACTTATGGCTTTTTCAATGGCTTCGGGAGAGATATTGAAGGTATCCGGTTCAGGCTCCACGAACACAGGCTTAAGGCCCAGTAAGGCAATAACCTCCACAGTCGCAATAAAGGTAAAATCCGTGGATATCACCTCATCGCCGGGCTTGAGGTCAAGTGCCATCATAGCCACCTGCAGGGCATCGGTTCCGTTAGCACAGCTTATTACATTCCCGGCCCCCATATAAGCTGCCAGTTCATCTTCAAAATCACTTACTTCGGGACCCCTGATAAAGGCAGTGGAATCGATCACTGACTGTATGGCCGGGTCTATTTCGCCTTTTATTCTATCATATTGACCCTTAAGGTCGACCATCCTTATTTCTTTCATTTCAATCCTTATTTTCAGAGATAGGAAAAGCGAAGATAATATTTAGATTACTGAGATGAAATAATTATTCAAAGACTTTTACTACTTTTGTGACTAACAGAGGAGATATTATTATGAAAGACCTGAATCCGTTTATCAAAGAACTTTTATTCAGCAATGATTGTGTCATACTCCCGGATTTCGGGGGTTTTATTGGTAATTATACCCCGGCAAGGATAGACAGGGAAAGCCATACTTTCTATCCACCCGTGAAATCCATATCCTTCAACAGCAAGCTCAGTCACAATGATGGTTTGCTGATAGGAAAGATATCCCAGAAAAAGGACATTGCTTATCCTGATGCCAGGCGTATTGTTGAGGATTATGTCGAGGGGCTGAGGGCCAGGCTTAAAAAGGGTGAGCGTGTACACCTTGATGACATAGGCCATTTCCAGCTGAATGGTGAAGGGAGCATACAGTTTGAGCCTGAGAATAATGTTAACTTTTTGCTTGATTCATACGGCCTTACTCCTTTTACGCGTGAGCCTGTTGAGGATTACGATATCTCCAGGGCTATCAGCAGCAGCCGTGAGAGGGATCACATTGTTACAGCTAACCGCAGGAGGATGGTATGGAGGGCTGCCGTGGCCTTACCTTTTGTTCTGGCACTGGTGATTGTTCCCCTGAAAACCGATCTCTTCAGGGCGGAAGCAGGCATGAACCCCCTGGCCAAAGTTGAATTTGAGGAAATCAGGTCAGCACAGGATGCCCTGTTCAGCCAGATGCCTGCGACAGCGCAGGGCGATGCGGGCCTTGTGGAGCCTGCCCAGGACGAAAAGCTTTCCGGACAGGAGGAGCCAGATCCGGGCGAAACACTTTCCGGCCAGGAGGAGCCGGATCCGGGCGAAACGCTTTCCGGCCAGGAAGAGCCGGATCCGGGCGAAACGCTTTCCGGCCAGGAGACTGCTGTAACGGTGCAGGCCAGGTATTACCTTGTTGTGGGAAGCTTCCTTGATGCTGCTAATGCCGACAGGCATTTTAATGAATTGGCTGACAGTGGATATGATCCTGAACTGGTAAAGGCTGACAATGGTTATTACCGTGTTTCTGTCAGTTCATGGGTCAGCCTGGATAAAGCAAAGGAGGAGCACAGGCGTTTAACCGCCCGCTTCCCCGGGGTCTGGATCTGGAAAAAATAGCAATCTACCTTATCCTGCTGCCGTTCTCCGTATTTGCGGGTGGTGATATGAATACCAGCCGGCCATCATTCTCTTCGGCCATCAGTATCATGCCCTGCGAAACAATACCCTTTATTTCCCGGGGCTCGAGGTTAACAAGCACCGATACCTGCCTGCCTTTTATTGCCTCAGGATCAAAATGTTCGGCTATGCCGGCCACCACTGTCCTGGTATCTTTTCCCGTATCCAGTGTCAGCTGGAGGAGCTTCTTTGTTTTTGGCACCCTGGCGGCCTCCACGATGGTAGCTGTACGTATATCCAGCCTGGTGAAATCATCAAAGCTTATATTCTCTTTCAAAGGTTCAGCTTCTTTCATGCTGCTGTCATTTTGTTTTTTTGTTTCCAGTAGTTTATTGACCTGTTTTTCAATCTCCTCATCCTCTATCTTCCTGAAGAGAAGACCCGGATTATTGATCCTGTGGCCAGGGCTGAGAAGCTTTTGACTTCCGGCCATGTCCCATTTAAGTGCATCTATGTTGAGCCATTCCCTGAGCTTTTTAGTGGAGAAAGGGAGGAAGGGATCGAGCAGTATGGTAAGGTTGGCCGTTATCTGCAGGGATATGTTAAGTATTGTTTTAACCTTTTCTTTATCAGTCCTGATAACTATCCACGGCTCGGTATCGGCCAGGTATTTATTCCCCAGCCTTGCCATGTTCATTGCTTCCCTGAGGGCTTCCCTGAAGCGGAAGGCATCGAGTGAGGCAGCAACCTTATCTCTCATGCCGCTCATTTCAGCCAGCACTTCATTGTCATAATCATCGGTGGTTGATATCTCCGGCACTTCACCATCAAAATATTTATGGGTAAGCACGAGCGACCGGTTTACGAAATTACCGAGTATGGCCACCAGTTCATTATTATTCCTTGCCTGGAACTCCTTCCAGGTGAAATCATTGTCTTTTGTTTCGGGGGCGCTGGCGCACAGTGCATAGCGCAGCACATCCTGCGCACCCGGGAATTCCTCAAGGTATTCATGCAGCCATACGGCCCAGTTGCGTGATGTGGATATCTTATCGTTTTCAAGATTCAGGAACTCATTGGCCGGCACATTTTCAGGCAGTATATAGGAACCTTCGGCCTTTAGCATCACGGGGAAGATGATGCAATGGAAAACAATATTGTCTTTACCTATAAAGTGCACCATTCTTGTGCCGGGGTCTTTCCAGTACTTTTCCCAATCGCCCGTGAGCTCGCGCGTAGCCGATATATAGCCAATGGGAGCATCGAACCACACGTAAAGCACCTTGCCCTCTGCCCCTTCCACGGGTACGGGCACACCCCAGTCGAGGTCCCTGCTGACAGCCCTGGGCTGCAGTCCCTGGTCGAGCCATGATTTGCACTGTCCGTAAACATTGGGCTTCCATTCCCTGTGTTCCTCCAGTATCCACTGCCTGAGCCATTCCTCGTATTCATCGAGTGGCAGGTACCAGTGCTTCGTCTGTTTCATCACGGGCTTGGTGCCGCTGACCATTGAGCGTGGTTTGATAAGCTCGGTGGGGCTGAGTGAGCTGCCACAGTTCTCGCACTGGTCGCCATAGGCTGCATCGTGACCACAATGGGGACATGTGCCCTTTATATAGCGGTCGGCCAGGAAGCATCCCGCCTCGTTGTCATAATACTGGTCGGTCGATTTTTCAATGAACTTGCCTTTTTTGTGCAGTGTACTGAAAAATTCAGATGCTGTTTCGTAATGTACCTTATTACTCGTCCTGGAGTATATATCGAACTCGATGCCAAAATCCTCGAATGACTTTTTATTCAGTTCGTGGTAGTGATCAACCACCTCCTGCGGTGAGATACCTTCATTCCTGGCTTTCAGGGTTATGGGTACGCCATGCTCATCAGACCCGCATATGGATAATACATCCTCTCCTTTGATCCTGAGGTACCTTGCATAAATATCACTGGGTATGTATACACCTGCCAGGTGCCCTATGTGTATTGGCCCGTTGGCGTAGGGCAGTGCTGAAGTAATAAGGTGTCTTTCAGGCTTTTTCATTCTTTTATTTCCTGTTTTTTATGTCAGATTTGCAAATCGTGACAAAGATAAGAAAAATTACTGCCCGGAGACAATCCCCCGTCGCTGC
>JBNJHQ010000066.1:0-12924 GCA_051748705.1 Bacteroidota bacterium
TAAGCATTGCGCTGGACAACATACAGGATCCGGGTAACCTGGGAACCATCATGCGCATTGCAGCCTGGTTTGGTATTGAAAATATTATCTGCAGCACGGGAAGCACTGATGTTTACAACCCCAAGACCGTGCAGGCTTCCATGGGGGCACTGCTGCATGTTAAGGTAAGCTATGGTGACCTTGTCACTGTCCTTTCCGGACTGTCAGAAAAAGGCATTCCCGTATATGCCGCCACCCTCGACGGCGAACCGGTATATGATGCAGCTAAAAGCAGGAATGGACTGCTGCTTTTTGGTAATGAAGCAAGGGGCATATCCGGTGAGTTGATGCCCTTTGTAAGCCGGAAAATATCAATACCCCCTGCCGGGAAAACCGGGGCCGGAATTGATTCGCTCAATGTGGCCATGTCGGCAGCAATAATATGCAATGAATTTATGAGAAGGGAGCAATAAAAGGATGGACATCGCAGGGCCAGGGGCGGCCGCAGGGCAACGGGCGGTATGAAAAAAACTTATTCAAAATGGAAAGCCAGCACCCACATGCGTGACCTGAGCCTGTCAATAGCATTTATATACTGGGGATGACCCGCTCCCCCATCCCTTATAAGAACATCCCTGAAACCGTTCGACATTTTTATTTCTATGGCCAGCTTGAAATAAGGAAGGTAAAAATCCATACCGGCACCGAATTCATAATACAGGTCGGAACGGTACAGACGCAGATAAACTTCCTTATCGTCATCATAACCCTTCCTGCCCGCCAGATCGTGCCTGAAATTCAATCCGCCTATCAGGTAAGGCCTTACATTGTTTAACCTGGTTCCCTTGTACTTCAGCAGGAGCGGAAATTCCAGGAAGGATGATTCCACAATCTGCTTATCATCATAGAGAACTGCAGACTCGTAAAAATTAAGTTTTCGCTGACCGAAAGATACTCCGGGAAGAAAGCGGATGTCCCAGTAAGTGGCAGGATGATAATCCATTATTATCTGGATATTTATGCCCGGACTCAGTAAAGCCACTTCAGGATAAAGGGAATCAACAGAAAAATTATCCTGGTTTGGGGTGACCCTGAAGTCCATGGTGTTAAAGCCTATACTGAAGCCGAAATGAAAGGGTTTTTCATCATACCATGACCTGTTGAGGGGTTTCTTTGTCTGTGCAAAGGCACTGCCACATGTAATCACCAGGAGAATAGGAATTATGATTTGATATTTCCTGCAAAAATGATTCAAGCTGATATATTCTGTTGTTAATTATTATTATTAACTGGTATTCTTACAATATATTGTATTAGCTGTACCCGGCAGCACCCTGAGACATTTTCACCGTCAACTACCCTTCCCGTTAAACAAAGGCTTACCTGCAGCCCGCATAAATGGTGGCCACACCACCTGTCAGTCTCCTCTGGCTCAGTTCCCTGAAACCGGCACTTTCCATTGATCTTAAAAATTCATCTCCTTCCGGGAATGCAGATACTGAATCGGGAAGGTAGTGATATGCAGCTTTGTCTTTTGAGAACAGTGCCCCGAAAAAAGGCAATATCCTGCGAAAATAAAAACTGAAGACCTGCTTAAACGGGAATTTAGTGGGCATTGAAAACTCGAGTATAATAACCACCCCGCCCTTCCTGAGCACCCTGTACATTTCTGCCAGTCCGCCTTTGTAGTCTTCAAAATTACGAATACCGAAAGAAACCATCACCGTATCATAGCTCTTATCATCAAAGGGCAATTTCTCAGAATCACCAATCATAAGTTCAATCCTGTCGATAATCTTCTTCCTGTAGAGTTTTTTTCTCCCTTCCTCCAGCATACGCTGTGAATTATCTATTGCCGTAACCTTTTCCGGTTTAAGGCGCAGCGACTCAATTGCCAGGTCGCATGTACCGGTAGCAAGATCCAGTATCCTGGCCGGGCTGATCCTGGCGGCTATCTCATCTATCGCCTTTCTTCTCCACCGGACATCAGTACCAAAGGAAAGCAGGTGATTCAGAAAATCATACCTCCAGGCAATACTGTCAAACATCGTTCTTACTTCCTCTTTCTTGCTCATCAGTTTTTTTTCAGGACTGCAAATATATAATATATAATCTGAGCCCCTAATACTTCTTTACAAATATCCTTTGCCGACCATTTAAATAATACTTTTTAATTGACGCCAGGATGTGTAATTTTGTATAAGTTTTTAAAAAATATCTTTTATGGAACGAATAGCTTTGATTACCGGGGCCACTTCGGGTATCGGTCTTGCCACGGCAAGAAAATTTGCAGAAAACAATTATAATCTGATTATTACCGGGAGAAGAAAGGAAAGACTTGATGCACTGAGGGATGAACTTCTCGGCAAAAATAATAAGATAAAAGTGCTTGCGCTTGCCTTTGACGTAAGGTCGCTCACACAGGTGGTGGCTCACCTTGGCAAGCTTGAACCGGAATGGAACAGGATAGATATACTGGTAAATAATGCAGGCCTGGCAGTAGGCCTTAACCATATTGATGACGGGGTTATTGATGACTGGGAAAGGATGATCGATACCAACATCAAAGGACTGCTCTACGTAACAAGGCTGGTAAGCCCCGGAATGGTTGAAAGGGGTGAAGGCCACATCATTAATATTGGCAGCATAGCCGGTAAGGAGGTTTATGAAAAAGGTAATGTGTACTGTGCCTCCAAGCATGCTGTTGATGCTCTCTCACGCTCAATGCGGATCGACCTGGTCAAACATGGTATAAAGGTCACCAATGTTGCACCGGGCCTGGTAAAGACTGAATTCTCCGATGTACGCTTCAAAGGCGACACCGAGAAGGCTGAAGTACCTTACAAAGGTATGAAACCGCTCTCAGGCAGGGATGTAGCTGATGTAATATATTATTGTGCAAATCTCCCGCCTCATGTAAATATCGATGATGTACTGGTAATGCCTTCAGCCCAGGCATCATCTACTGTGATTCACAGGGTCTAACAAAAAAAACAACAAGATGTACAGTCATTCTTACCTGAGCGATGTCATAAGCTCCATTTTTTCAAAAATGGGCTGCAGCACACAGGATGCAGCCACCATTACTGAAGTATTGCTTAAAGCTGAACTGAGAAACATCCCCTCCCACGGAGTGCTGAGGATAAAAGACTATTTTTTACTATGGAAGGAAGGCAGGATAAAAGCCTTACCGGATATACGGATAGTGCATGAAACTCCTGGAACAGCGGTGGTGGATGCCGACAGTGCCTTCGGAATGATAGGCGCCAGGCGGTCAATGGAAATAGCCATCGAAAAAGCCCGCGCTGCAGGCTCAGGATGGGTGGCCACCCGCAACTCAAACCATTTCGGTATAGCGGGATATTATGCCATGATGGCTCTCAAACACGATATGGTAGGTTTTTGTGTAACTAACGCCAACCCTACTGTTGCTCCCACCTTTTCAGTGGAACGTATGCTGGGTACAAACCCGGTGGCCTTCGCCGTTCCGGCAGGTAAGGAACATGATTTCGTGGCCGACTTCGCCACCACACCAATAGCCAGGGGAAAGATAGCCCTGGCAGAAAAGAAAGGTGAAAAACTACCGGAAGGCTTTGTGCAGGATGACAGGGGATATCCAACAGATGATCCCTCCATACTCAGAAGGGGAGGCACAATAGTCCCGCTGGGAGGCGACAGGTTGCATGGCTCACATAAAGGATTCTGCATGAGTTCAATAGTCGATATACTGTCAGGAGTTGTAAGCGGGGCCAACTTCGGTCCTTTCGTTCCCCCGGCGGTGGCCTACCTGCCCAGGAAGGACAGGGAAACAGGCAAGGGTACAGGTCACTTCTTCGGTGCTGTACGGATAGACGGCTTCATGCCCGCAGAAGAATTCCGGGGCAGGATGGATGAATGGATAAGGATATTCCGTAATGGCAGGACTGCCGAAGGATATGAAAAAATTCTTATCCCCGGCGATCCTGAAAGAGAAGCCGAGGAGAGGATAATGAAAGAAGGTATCGAAATCGTGCCCGCCGTTAAGAACGACCTGATAGAGGTAGCAGCTGAACTGGGTGTGGATTTTAAATGACTAATCTAAAAAAGTATAATAAATGATGTTGAAAACACTAAACAATCGCAAGACAATAAGAAAATATAGCGGTAATGATGTTAGCCCTGAGCTGCTGGATGAATTGCTTAATGCAGCATGCAGGTCGTCAACGACCGGCAATATGCAGGTTTACAGTATTATAGAAACCAGGGACAGCAGTATGAAGAAAAAACTTGCCCCCTGCCACTTTAACCAGCCCATGGTTGAGCAGGCACCCGTAGTGCTTACGTTCTGCGCGGATTTCAACCGCTTCAACAGGTGGTGCAGGCAGCGTAAGGCCGATCCGGGCTATGACAACTTTCTCTCATTTATGACAGCCGCCATAGATGCCATCATTGCCGCACAGACCTTCTGTGTGGCTGCCGAGGAGAAAGGACTTGGCATATGCTACCTCGGAACAACTACCTATATGGCCGGACAAATAATTGAAATACTTGAACTGCCCGCAGGGGTTGTCCCCGTAACCACGATAACACTGGGCTGGCCTGCCGAGGACCCTGAGCAGGTCGACAGGCTCCCGCTGGAAGCCATAGTGCACAGGGAAAAATATCATGACTATTCAGAAAAAGACATAGATAAATACTACGCTGAAAAAGAAGCACGGGAAGATACAAAGCAGTTTATTGAAGAAAATGGTCTGGAAACACTGGCCCAGGTCTTTACCGATGTAAGGTATAAGAAAAGTGACAACGAAACTTTCTCCAAACTGCTGCTTGAAGTACTGTCAAAACAAGGATTTATGTAGTTCTAAAACCTCTTGACGTAGCCGTGACAATAGGGTGTGGACCCTTTCTCAAAGTAGTAGTCCTGGTGATATGTCTCAGCGTCGTAGAACTCGCCGGCCCTGGTCAGCTCGGTGGCAATATCATAACCTTTATCCCTCAGTATATTAAGCAGCTTCATGGCTATTTCCCTCTGATAGTCATTCATAAAAAATATAGCCGACCGGTATTGCTCCCCTATATCGGGTCCCTGCCGGTTGACCTGTGTGGGGTCATGAATTTCAAGGAAGGTGCGCAAGACTTCCTCATATGTAAGCTTATCCGGGTCATATACCACCTTCACAGCCTCTGCATGGCCGGTACGGCCTGTGCTCACTTCCCTGTAGGAAGGGTTTTTGATCTTGCCGCCCGTGTATCCTGAGACAACTGATTTTACACCTTCCATCTTCTGGAGGTAATACTCAACACCCCAGAAACATCCACCTGCCAGGATGGCCGTCTCATACCTTCCCTCGTCCAGGTCGCCCGCCACAAAATCCATCGATACCGAATTTACGCAGTGTCGCAGGTTCTTGCTGGTAAAGCCTTCCCCCTCAAAAACGTGACCAAGATGTGCGCCGCAATTGGAACACACGATCTCTGTACGCATACCGTCAGCATCGGGAACATGTTTCACGGCACCCTCGATCTCATCATCAAAACTGGGCCAGCCACAGTGCGAGTCAAATTTATCTTCCGACCTGAAAAGGGCCTGACCGCATTGCTTGCAGATAAAGGTTCCGGCATCCTTAAGATCGGTGTATTTACCGGTCCATGCTACCTCCGTACCCTTTTCTTTGATCACATATTCCTCGAATTCACTCAGAAAATTAAGCCTGCTTTCTTCCTGTCCGCTTGTTTTGTTTCCCATGATAATCAGTATAAATATTAATGCAAAGCTATATAATGTCTTCATTTCATATTTCATTTGTTCCTCTTTTATATACAATTATTATACCTCTTTTGTTCTGGAAAACAGTATGCTTTTCAATGATAACTGCAAAACTGTTGTGTAACAATTTCACTGCCACAGGCGGTGAAAAAATTATTGTGTAGATTTACACTGGTAAATTTTCTGAATGAATAAATACCGGGCCACAGAAAATTATTATATTATCATTAAACAATAAATTATACATCTATGAAAATGAAAAAAAATATCACAACGGCTTTGATCCTTGCGGTAACAATCATCTTTACAGGGATGCTGAATACCGCACAGGCTCAGAGGAGAAACAGGAATGCACAGCCGGCAGCAGATGAGTTCAAAGTGAATTCATCAATGCTTGGTGCCCTGAAGTTCAGGCTCGTGGGACCTGCAGCATATTCGGGCAGGATAGCCGACTTTGCGGTGAATCCCGAAAATCCTTCTGAATATTATGTCGGGGTGGCCTCGGGTGGACTGTGGAAGACAGAAAACAAGGGTACTACCTTCACCCCTATCTTTGACAATAAGCCAGTTTTCAGCATTGGTGCACTGGCCATTGATCCGCATAATCCAAATGTAGTGTGGGTTGGAACAGGGGAAAATAACTCCCAGAGAAACCTTGCCTATGGCGATGGTGTCTATAAAACAACAGATGCAGGGAAATCCTTTACCAATATGGGACTTAAAGAATCAGAGCATATAGGTAAAATAATGATCGACCCCAGGAACACCGATGTAGTCTATGTAGCATCACAGGGACCGGTATGGGGACCGGGCGGCGAGCGCGGACTGTATAAAACAACTGACGGGGGAAAAACATGGGACAGGATACTGCATGTTGGAGAATATACAGGGATCACAGATATGGAGATGGATCCAAGAAATCCCGATATACTTTACGCTGCTGCACACCAGAGAGAACGCAGGGTCTATTCCAAGATTAACGGCGGACCGGAATCGGCCATCTATAAATCGGTGGATGCAGGTGAAACATGGTATAAATTAACGCGCGGACTCCCATCAGGGGATGTTGGCAGGATTGGGCTGGCTATTGCTCCGCCAAACCCTGATATCATCTATGCGATGATAGAACTGCCCGGCAATTCGGGAGGATTCTATCGCTCAAATGATATGGGAGAGAGCTGGTCAAGAATGAGCAACGAGATAGCCGGAAGCCCACAGTATTATGTTGAAATATACGCTGATCCCGCCGATCCCGACAGGATAATATCAATGGATGTGAGGAATATGGTCAGCAATGACGGCGGCAGAACATGGGAATACCTCGGAGAAAAGAACAAGCATGTGGATAACCATGCACTCTGGATCGATCCCGATAATACCAGCTATTACCTCATGGGATGTGACGGCGGTATATACGAGAGCTGGGACAGGGGTGAAAACTGGGTCTTTAAATCAAATTTCCCGGTGACACAGTATTATCATGTCAGAACAGATAATGCACTCCCTTTTTATAACCTTTATGGTGGAACACAGGATAACGGCTCATGGTACGGGCCAAACAGAACAAACCGCAGGTACCTGGTCAATGCAGATTTCACCTATACTATAGGAGGCGATGGATACCTTTCTATACCCGATCCGGATAACCCCGATATCCATTATGCTGAATCACAGTATTGCGGATTGCGCAGGTATGACCACCGTACACAGAACAGTATCTCCATTAAACCACAGCCGCTTGAGGACGAAGTGTACAGGTTCAACTGGAATACACCCTATTTCATCAGCCCGCACGACAGCAAGACATTGTATGTTGCCGCCAACAAGGTGCTGAAAAGCACTGACCGCGGTGAATCATGGAAAGAGATAAGTCCCGACCTGACAAGACAACTGGATGTGGACCTTCTGCCAATGATGGGTAAGATATGGCCACCCGAAGCAATTGCCAAGAGTATGTCTACCTCACCCTTCGGTAATATCTTTGCCCTGAATGAATCGCCCCTGGAAAAAGGAGTTATTTATGCTGGTACTGATGACGGGCTTATCTGGAGAACAGATAATGACGGTGGAGACTGGATAAAATATTCAAGCTTCCCGGGTGTGCCCGATATGACTTTCGTAAATTATGTACTACCCTCACAGCATGATGCAAATACCGTTTATGCATGCTTCGACGGCCGTAAAAATGCCAGCGATTTTACTCCCTATATAATAAAAAGTAACGATAAGGGACAAACATGGACATCCATTGCATCAAACCTTCCTGACGGGACCATATATGCAATCCAGGAAGATCACATCGACCCCAACATACTCTTTATAGGAACCGAATGGGGAGTGTGGGTAACCCTTGACCAGGGAGGCGAATGGTTTAAGCTGGGGAACGGACTGCCCACCATACAGGTAAAAGACCTTGATATACAGGAAAGGGAAAATGACCTGGCAGTGGCAACCTTCGGAAGAGGATGGTATGTGCTTGACGATTATTCCTATATAAGACAGATAAATGAAGAGGTGATGGATAAGGAAGCACATATATTTGATATCAAGGATGGCCTGCTTTATTACCCGGGCAATAATCATGGCAACCAGGGAGAAGTATACTTCAGGGCACCAAACCCTGAACCCGAAGTCAGAATAATATATAATGTGAAAGAAGGCTATGAAACGCTCAAACAGCTCAGGATGAAGGCCCAGCGCGAAGCCGAGAAAAGCGGCAGGGAAATAACATATCCCAGCGATGAGGAATTGCTGGCCGAGGCACAGGAAGAAAGAGCAATGCTGATATTCACCATTAGTGATGAGGATGGTAATATAATGAGGAAGATTGAGAACCCCCTGCGTAAAGGTATAGGAACCCTTGCATGGGATATGAGCTATATGGACAGAAGGGGACCGTCAGTTCCCCCGGGAAAATATTTCGTTTCCATGGAGAAATATGTGAACGGTGAATATATTGACCTGGGTGAGAAAAAGGAATTCATTATCAATGCACTTGATAACAGCGCCCTCGGCGATCCTGATTATGAAGCAAAATTCGAATTTCTTAAAAAAGCAACTGACCTGTATACAACAATAAGTGAAGTATATTCATTTACAAATGATCTGAAAGGCGAAATGGGAAGTATCAGGGATGAACTTATGATAACACCGGCCAGGACACATGAGCTGGTGCTTGATACTAAAAATATCGAGAAGGAGATTGATGATATTATCCTGGCTATCAGCGGACGAAGGAATGAAAATGTGAGAGTGGATGCAACGGAACCGTCTATAATGAACAGGATAAGCTTTGCCTTTCGTGCAACCTGGGGTGCTGAGAGTGATATCACCGGGGCACAGAAGGAACAGTATGAAATAGCACTGGCTAAGATTGAAAATGAATATAGCAGGCTTAAGGAGCTGTATAACAGTGAGATCATGGAGCTTATAAACAATCTTAAATCTATGGATATTGACTGGTCACCCGGTGATTTACCTGCTTTCAAATAAACTTTTCAGCCTGGTGAACTGTTAAAATAAAGAGGAGATACAGGAGGGGTTCGTTAAATGACAAACCCCTCCTTTTTTAAAATTTTTTAGTAACTTTATACTTTGGTACAAAGCTTGTGGAGTAAACTTTTATAATAAAATACTTGTATTTTAACTTTAAAGTTTATTTTTGTGGGAGTAAAATTTAGAAGATGAAAAGATTTGCAATTCTGATGGCATTTGCTTTTATCCTGGCCCTGGCGCTCAGTTCATGCAATAATGAAGTGTGCCCGGCTTATACAAAAGCAGATACCGAAGCAGAGCATATAGGTTAAACCCGGTTAGCCTGCCGGTAATTTTTCATTCACAAATTCAGTAGACCATGAAAAAACTGCTGACTATATTGTTTATAGTAGGCGTTTCACAGGCATTATTTGCCCAGGGTGATATAGATGACCAGGAGAAGATATTCTTCAGGAATGAACGTACCGTGGGCATTAATCTTAATTCAAACGGCTTCGGGATAAGCTATCGGGAAGGAAAACGACTTGATTTCCTGAATAAAAGGATCATCGACATTGATTTGAACATCATCAAGCATCCAAAGGAAATAAAACTTTCAAATCCATGGGTGCAGACAAGCGGCAGTTTTGTTTATGGAAAACAGAATGAAGTATATTCCCTCAGGGGAGCCCTGGGGCATCAACACGAGATGTTCAGAAAAATGGATCTTGGCGGTGTATCTGTCAGGTATTTTTACTCGGGTGGAATATCACTGGCCCTGGCCAAACCAATTTATTACAATGTACTGTACTATACACCGGCAAGCACCTACCAGATAAAACAGGAAAAATTCACAGCTGACATCCCCGACCCCTCTTATATTTATAATAAAGCTTCTTTCTTCAAGGGCGTTAGCGAAACCAAAGTCTACCCGGGATTGTCCGGCAAGGCAGGCTTTAATTTTGAATACAGTAAAGAAGATAAAGTAATACACTCACTTGAACTGGGAACATCATTTGAGGCATATACCAGGAAACTTCCCATAATGGCAACGGATGATAACAGGGCCCTTTTCCTGACACTTTTTGTAAGCTACCGCATAGGTATAGTGATTGATCCTATGGATCCCGGATCAAATCGCATGCCGGGACTGTTTTTCCGCAAATAGGAACGCCAGGACATGGTCCGGTGCAATGCCGCAACCATTGAATGCCTGACCGGCATCACTTCTCCATTCTCAATTTCATACAACTTTTTAGCCTGTCATCTTGCTCCACTTCCCAATAATCATTATCTTTGCAAACTTAAGATTTACAAATAAATTATAACTAAGATGTCAAAGATTAAATTAGCTATTAACGGATTCGGCAGAATAGGAAGAAATGTATTCAAGATTGCCCTTGAGCGACCTGATATCGAGGTTGTGGGCATTAATGATTTAACTGATACCAAAACACTTGCCCACCTCCTGAAATATGATTCAACACAGGGTAAATTTCCCGGGGTAAGCCACGACGGGGAGAACCTTATTGTTAACGGGATGAAAGTAAGGGTTTCATCAGAGAAAAACCCTGCAAACATTCCCTGGCAGTCAACACCCGACGTGGTTGTTGAATCAACCGGTGTGTTCAGGGTAAAAGAAAGCCCCAAAGGAGGTTATGGCGATCATCTTAAGAACGGTGCAAAAAAGGTTATCCTCTGTGTGCCTTCAAAAGATGAAATTGATGCAACCATTGTCCTCGGCGTTAACGATGATCACCTTAAACCTGAACACCAGACTGTATCAAATGCATCATGCACAACCAATTGCCTGGCCCCCGTGGCTAAAGTGCTCAATGATGAGTTTGGCATTGAACAGGGATTCATGACAACAATACACTCCTACACAAATGACCAGGTAATCCTTGACCTCCCCCATTCAGACCTGAGAAGGGCACGCTCGGCTGCAGTTTCACAGATACCCACAACAACGGGAGCAGCCAAAGCCGTAGGTATCGTGATACCCGACCTGAAAGGTAAAATGGACGGTATGGCGGTAAGGGTACCAACACCCACCGGGTCACTGGTAGACCTGGTAGCAATACTTAAGAAAGAAGCAAGCAAGGATGAGATTAACAGTGCTATGAAAAAAGCAGCAGAGGGACCGATGAAAGGTATACTTGAATATACCGAAGACCCTATTGTCTCTGTTGATGTGATTCATAACCCCAACTCAGCCATTTTCGATTCGCTCAGCACAATGACAAACGGCAAGATGGTCAAAGTGCTGGCATGGTACGATAACGAGTGGGGCTATTCCGAAAGGGTGGTGGACCTCGTACAGAAAGTGATGGAATAATATTGAAGATAGATTATTAACAAAAAAGGACGCGCCCATGAACGCGTCCTTTTTTTTATGCTGCCAGTGATCAGTCTATTAACATCTCGATCTCCATAGGTAAACCGGAGGTGTCACGGAAGTGTTCCCCAAGCTCAAAGATCGATTCATCATCTTCCTCATACAACCAGGTGATCATTAAATCCTTTCCCAGGCTGTAATGAGACCTCAGAATCTTAAGCACATCCAGCAGGTGCTTGGATGATCCGCTGTTGATATATTCAAGCACAATTTTGATATTCAGGCTGTCTGAACTGGTAAAATATTCCTCTATCCATTCTTTCAGGGGCTGATACACCAGTTCGGGATTTTCAGGTATGGATCTTCCTTCCATGGTAAGCAGGTTATTATCCGGGTCATAATACATACCCGGGCACCTTGGACTCTTTTCCTGGATAACTCTTATCTCCATGACAATATATTGTTATTCATATCTGAGTGCTTCTATCGGGTCAACCCTGGCTGCCTTAACGGCAGGGAAATAACCTGATACCACACCCACTACAAAGCATACCACCACACCTCCTATTATCCATTTCCATGGCAATATAAAAGCAGACTGCAGGGCACTTGATATGATATTACCTATTAATATACCCAGTATTATGCCAAGTATACCACCCATCTGTCCTATTATGACAGATTCATAGAGGAACTGGTTCTTAATGGTGGCTGTTTTGGCACCCATGGCCTTCCTTGTACCTATCTCCTTTGTTCTTTCGGTGACCGATACAAGCATTATATTCATAAGACCCACCGCCGCACCTGCCAGCGTGATCAGGCCAATAAGCGTTGCCGCAAGGGTCACGAATTTTATGTTCTCAAGAAGCAGGGCAGAAATGGTATCACTTTTCGTTATATTGAAATCCGATTCGTCGCGTGCATCCAGACCGCGGACAAGCCTGAAAACTCCTTCGGCTTCACTTGCCATCATATCCAGGTCTGTTTTGGCGAAAGGCATTACACTGATGGTAAAATCCATACCCGGCCTTGAAAAATAATGCCTGGCAGTAGTTACAGGCATGAAACAGACATTGTCACTTGATAATGCGCTGGCTCCTTTAGACTTAAGGAGGCCCACAACCTTAAGCTTGCTCCCCGCCACACTGATGACCTTGTCTATCGGGTCGGTGTCAGGACTGAAAATAGCTTTCGCAACATCTGCACCTATAATGGCCAGGTTACGGGTTGATGATATCTCCTCAGGAGTAAAGGCCCTCCCCCGTTCTATCTCATAGCCGCTTACATCAAGGTAATACTCATCTATACCACTCAGCTGAACAACCGGGTTCGTCTCCTCACTGCGGTAACTCACGGTTGCCATCCCACTCGCCACAACGGAAATGCC
>JBNJHQ010000067.1:0-12876 GCA_051748705.1 Bacteroidota bacterium
TTTCAGTGACCGCATGCACTTGCCACCACCGCAAAGCCTGTAGCGGTCGCAGATAATGATTCCAATTTTTGTCATTTTTACCTGTGTCTGTAATTATGTATTATAAGTTCTATATCGCTCATCTTAAATCCGTACAGGCGCCGCAGGCGCCCGAGCTGCTCATTGCCGCTCACCCCGGAAGGCAGGTCCAGTTCATCCAGTATGTGACTCACCGGAACATTATATTTCAACGAGACGTTTATAAGGCTCATCGAGCCAAGCACCTCTATGTCAGCATCAATATCATGATGCTCCGTATCGTGACCGGTATCATCTGCTGTCCCGGTCAATGCCCGGTCCGCTTCCCTCTCTTCCAACACCTTTGCGTCCCGGCCCTGATTTATGGTAGCCGCTTGCGACGGTTCATAGCCATGCAGAAATCTGTCCCTGCCATCTCCCAGCTCTGTAACCCTGAGTTCTATCATGAAAGGAAAAATCACCAGGAAGAAAAGCACTACAGCAAACATAAGAATTAAAAAGTTTGCCATGGCTTTTGTTTTCACTATCCTGCATACATAGTTCACCAGGCACTTCCAGTGGAGGATTATATGTAAAACAAGGAGCCCGATGAAAAATATGGCACATATAAGATGTACCGTACCCCATCCATGACGGTCCATCCCCAGGAAGGAAAGATCAACATTCCGACCATAAATATCCCAGCGTTTCGAACCGGGTACCAGAACATACTTTATCATCAGTCCCAGCCCGCTCATAAGGGCGAGGAAAATGAACATAAGCACATCAACAAGCAGGAACAGGCTCGTTTTCTTCATGAACTTCGCATTTTATGAACCATTCTTAAACATTATCTTCGAAGATGCATCTTCGGCTGCTTTAATCAGGGGGTAACCGGCCGGTGAAGCGGTCAGCAGCGGGTGGGTCCCAATCTGTGCCGTAAGTAAAGCATTTATCGGCATCCTGTTTTCAATGATAATACCAATTGTGTTTGTCAATTCACCGGTCGATAATCCGCCGTACACTTCACCGCCCAGGATAACCCCTGATTCTTTTCCAACCACCAGTTTGACAAACTGCTTATGGGTGTCTTCGAGTGTTCCCGGGTGCCTGTCAATACCTTCAAATTCCCCTGCTACTATATCAAATCCCTCGCTCCTGGCTATGGTTTCTGTCAGCCCGGCCACACCAATCCCGGTATTACCTATGGCAGTTGAAAATATTGATATGGTACCGCTGAAAGTTTTTATGGCCGACAGCTTGTAAAGGTTCATGCCGGCAATACGTGCTTCGGCGCAGGCTGTTGACGCAAGCATGATATTGCTTGGTTTCCTTGTCACAAAATCCCTTTTCTCAGCACAGTCGCCAACAGCAAAAATATTATTGTCATCAGTCCTCATATACTCATCCACTTTAATAAACCCGCTCTTACGTAGCATCAGTCCGGCTTCGCTTGCCAGTTTGACATTCGGGTCATAGCCGAGGGCCAGGATAACAGCATCGGCTTCAACTCTTTCACCGTCATCCATCAGCACAGCTTCCACCTTATTGTTTTTGCCGCTTATCTCCATGACACTTTTACCGGTCATCACTTTCACTCCCCTTTCTATAAGCAGGGATTCAGCACGGAGAGCAACATCTTCATCAAAAGCAAGTCCCAGCACATGTGGCAGTTTCTCAATAAGTGTCACTTCTTTGCCGGTCTTATTCAGTTCATCCGATATTTCCACTCCTATAAAGCCGGCGCCTATAGTAACTATCTTTTTAAGCCCATCCAGTTTCTTCTGCATATCATCCAGGTATTCCTTGTCCTTTGGAACGGTAAAGACATTCTCCAGGTCTATGCCTTTCAGCCATGAAGGCCTTTTGGGAGTTGAACCGGTACACAGTACCATCTTCTCATATTTAATTTTTTCTCCTGACTTCAGTTCAGCAAGATCCTCTTCCCTGTCAATTTTAGTAACCTCATCGTATATAATGTCTATCCCGCTGGCCTCGAACATTTTCTCTGCGGGTAAAATATCATTGTCAGATGAACCCACCGATCCGAAAATATAAGGGATACCGCAGGGGATAAGTGTTTTGGGTAATTTCGTCACCACTGTAAATTTCTTATCGGGATAAACCCTTTTTCCTGTTGTTGCCGCCACCAGACCGGCAGCACTGCTGCCAATTACCAGTACATTTGTGTTAATCATTTCGCTATTTTTTAAATTCCTTTAATTGTTTATTGTTGAAGGCCTCGAGGGCCTCTTTTACTTTCATCCTGTCTGCTCCCGTAAAGATTCTGACCCCGGCCTTTTCAAGGGCAAGGGCAGCATTTTCACCGGGGCCATTACCTGTAATTATTACTTCGGCGCCTGTATCATATATCATTTTTGCCGTTTTAGGGCCAGCCCCATGGGCTTCATTTTCAATATCCCTGTTATCGTGAGCAATCAGTTCTTCGCTTTCGGTATCATAAATAAGCAGATATTCTGTCCTGCCAAAGCGCGGATCAATTTTTGAATTCCATTTTGATCCTTTTGCAGTAAATGCGATTTTCATTCTTCCTGGTTTTTATTGTTAACATTCATTTTTATCTTTTCCCATGCTTCTTCAATCAGGTCTGCCACTTCATTATCCCCGTTCTCAATCACAGTCAAACCGGCTGTTATGGCTTCTGTAAAAACAGAGCTATATGGTATGTTGCACAGGTGTACTATTCCTTCTGAACGGATGAAGTCCATTATCCTGCCCGTGACCTCAGGGTTAATATCATATTTATTAATAATACATGATGCTTTTATATCAAACTTCCTTACAAGCTGGTACACTCTTTCCAGGTCGTGAAGACCCGACAGTGAAGGCTCGGTGATCAAAACAACAAAATCAGCTCCTGAAAGGGATGAGATTACCGGGCATCCAATACCAGGTGAGCCGTCGGCTATAACATATTTTTTATTTTCTTTTTCTGCCAGGTTCCTGGACTCGCTTTTTACCTTTGCCACCAGCTTGCCTGAATTCTCAGCCCCCGGTGCCAGTCTCGCATGGACCAGTGTATTTTTAGTCCTTGTTCCTGAAATATAAAATTCCCCGGCATGCCGTTCTTCCATGCTTATTGCCTCAACCGGGCACACCCTGGCACAATATCCGCAGCCCTCGCAATCTATTGGTTTGACAAAGTATTCTGGCCCCTTTGTTTCAATAGCATCGAAGCGGCATTTCTCCATGCATAATCCGCATAGGGTACAGGCCTGATTATCTATTACTGCCAGCTGTCCGCTGAAAAAATCTTCCCTGTGTGCAAAATCAGGGGATAACAAAAGGTGCATATCAGCGGCGTCAACGTCGCAGTCGGCTATGGTTGCCTCGTCACCCGAAAGAAATGCCAGTGCTGCAGCCAGGGATGTCTTTCCCGTGCCTCCTTTACCTGATATTACGACAATTTCTTTCATCAGACTTTCAAATCATTTGATTGTTAAATTCTCCGATTTCCTGTATCGGAAAAGATGTCCGGGGTTTCTGCCCCGGAGATTTATACTATGTATTTCCCAGTATATATTCCTTTATTTGGTCCAGGGACCGCCTGAAGTCATCGATCCTGTCATAGATAAGCTCACCCCTTGAATAAAGTTCAGCAAGCTCCCTGCTGTCATTTATAGAAGCAATTATTCTTATATCCTCGTCCCTGCAATATTCCTCCACGCCGGCATTTCCTGTTCCGTACCTGTTCAGCACCACCACAAAATCTTTCCCGAGAATCCTCATTGTATCAACGGCCAGTTTCAGGTCGTGAAGACCAAAGGGCGTTGGTTCGGTGACGAGTATCACCCTGTCGGCATCCTTTGTTGCCTCTATCACCGGGCATGAGGTACCGGGAGGTGAATCGAGTATAACCAGGCTGTCTTTCCGGCGAATTTTCTCAATATATCCGAGGGTTTGTTCTATCAGTGGCACTGCCTGTTCCTGGCCTATATCGAGACGGCTCTCTACAAAATCGATACTGCCATTTTTATAATGGCTGAGAACACCCATTCTTTGCTGTTTCATAGGCAGTGCGCCGGTGGGACACAATTCTGAGCAGGCATAGCAGCTATGGCATAATTCGGGATAGACAAGAATTTGTTTTCCCAGGTTCAGTATTGCATTGAAATTACATACATCCTGGCAGATCCCACAGAAAGTACAATCCTCCTCCACCCATCCGGGGATCATTTTATACCTGACTTCTTCAAATATTTTTTCAGCCCTGATGAACAGACCTGAATTAGGTTCTTCCACATCAAGGTCGGCAAGTATAACATCCCTCTGATCAGACAGGTAGGCAGCAAGGTTTGTTGCGAGGGTCGTTTTGCCGGTCCCTCCTTTCCCGCTCGCTATTGCTATCTTCACTATGCCATAGTCCTTTTAATGATCACAAAGGTTTTGACCTGTTGTCAGTTTATTATCAAGGTATTTTTGTACCAGTTCCGCGGGACTGCCTTCAGCCACCCCTATACATACCTGTATATTATTTTCAGCAAAGAGGTTTTGTGCTTTTTGCCCCATCCCTCCGGCAATAATTACATCAACTCCGATACCTGAGAGGAAGCGCGGATATACTCCCGGCTGATGTACCGGCGGTGTAACGAATTCTTCTTTTTTGATTGTACTGTTATCTGTTTCAATTATTGCGAACTTTTCGCAATGACCAAAATGAGCGGTAAGCTCATTATTAAGTGTTGGAACGGCAAATTTCATTCTTTGTCTCTATTATTTATTTATTCAACAATTCTTCCCTGATCATGGTATGTCCGCAATCAGGGCATTTAATGCCTGTACATTTAATACCCTGCTGGTGTGGCACTTTTTTCCCGCATTTTGCGCAGACGCAAAATCCACCCGGTCCAAAACTGCCTCCTTTGTTTCTTCCTTTACCTCCGCCCTGTCCGGCGCCTCTACCTATCTTCATCATTCATTAATTTTTGATAATTTGTCTTCAAGAAACGAGAGATGTTCCTTCAGGTCTTCTATTTCCCTTTCAAGGTACTTCTTCTCAACTGGTGAGTCTGTTTCATATACCGGTGCAGGTACACTTCCCCAGGCATATCCCCGGTTAAACCTGCCCATGAATCCATGGCGAAAGCCCATACCTGCGCCCCGCCCGTAGCCATAACCCCGGCCATAAAAAGTACCGGGCTCATCATTGCCAACGCAGAATCCTAAGCGCCGGCCTGTCATCGGACCTGCTCCTGCCGGCCCTGTTCTGTCACCTCGTGGCATAATAACCTCCTTTTTTAGATGTTTTTACTTCTATGTCTGCAACAATTACCATGTCCGAATCCGCCTGCCAGGTTCAGCAAATTAGTTGACTTACAGACAGGACATTCGGTAATCATCTGGTTAAAACTTATTTTGAACATATGCCCACAGCTCTGGCATTTGATTATATTATTCCTGAAATGGACATTACCACCGTTAATACTCAGGAGTTTACCATGAATTATGAAATCGGCAAGTTTTTTTCGTGCCTGTTCAATAAGCCTTGTAAATGTTGAACGTGATATCTCCATTTCCTCTGCCGCCTCTGCATGCGACATAGCCTTTTGATCGGCCAGACGCAGGGCCTCAAATTCATCAAGTGACAGGTCAATGACCTCAAGGTTCTGTCCCCTTGAACCCACCGGTTTAAACTCCGTGTAAATAGGTGGCTCATATACTATTCTGTCACTCTTCGGCCTGGGCATAATGCTCAATTTTCTACAAAGATAATGCACATATGTTCATTATGCAAGTTAATTTTCATGATTTTCGTCATGCTTTTTCAGTGGGCCGGGGGAGGATAAATAGAGGCAAAAGCATCTATTAACAGGCGATGCGGGGGGAGGGCCAGGGGGATGGAAACGCGCCCACGGGCAGGAAGGGAAAACATTTATGAACAGGGGATGCCGCAAGTGTAAATAAGCCATTCCGCCGGGCTGATAAACAAGCCGGATGGCTATCGATGCCGCAAAAGCGTTAAGATGTGATGTTTATATCTCTACTTTTTTGTGATCTTCAGCAGTTACCACCCGGTAAGCTTTATTGACGATCAGGTCGGCCTTGGGTTTAAGGGATGATACTGCCTGGTGTTCACGGTCTAGTATCTTCAGCCTGAAGGTGCTCATCTCTTCCTTCATCCTGATGATCTGGTTTATCTTTGTCTCCTTGTAGGTAAGGTCAATAAAAACCCTCAGGTCAATATCAGGGGCATCAATGGCATAGAGCCCGTCAATCACCAGCAGGTCGATCTTGCTGAAGTCAGTAATAAGCTTATCTACCTGTTCAGGGATTAGGTCAATACATGGGATCACACATTCCTGTTCTTCCTTGAAATCCCTTATTGTCTTCCTTATCTTTACCCAGTCATATTCATCTATCCCTATCCTGTCAAAACCCTTGTTCCTCCTCCATTCCTCCCTGAGCAACGGCTGTATCTTATAATAATTATCGGTATGGATCACCTTGACTCTTATATTATCCTCTTTAAGTCTTTTCCCCAAAGCATGGGCAAGTTCGGACTTACCCGATCCTGATTCGCCTGATATGCCTACAATATACCTGTACCTGCCATTTTTCATTTCCAGGTCTTTAACCACAACCCGGTGAATATCTTCGGCAGCTTCCTTATGCATATCATTTATCAAAAGAATATCACCTAACATCCTGTCTTACTTTTTTAAATTCATTTTAAATACCCGTCCTCTTTCCAGGTAAATTTTTTCACCGCAAATATGGACCTTTATTTTTTCTTTCACACTTTTGTCAGCTATTATTTCAAGTGTTTCAGGGAAAATTGCCACCCTGAAATGTGTATCTCTGAATGTAAAATTAAACTTCACCCCTTTCCAGTGTCCGGGCAGATCGGGGCAAAGTGATGGTTCATCCCCGGATAAATCGAGCCGGCAGAAAACAGACAGCACCATATATACGGTACCTGCCATTACTCCGCAGTGTATACCTTCGCCAGTGGTCCCACCCTGTATATCGACCAGGTCGCTGCTCAGTGCCTCCATATACATCTCCCAGGCCTTTTCACGATCCCCAAGCCTGTAGGCAAGATCGGCATGAACGAGCCGTGAAAGAGTTGAGCCATGCGATGTTCTTTCTATATAATAATCGAAATTCCTGCGTATATAATCACCGGGTAATTCATGTCCCAGCTTTCGGAATATTTGATCAGCCTTTTCAAAACCCAGGTTGTAAAAGACCATCAGCAGGTCGGCCTGCTTAGCCAGTTTATAGTCATCAGGTGATTTACCTTCAGCCTTGAGTATCCTGTCAAGCCTGTGTATGTCACCGTATTTTTCCCTGTATGCATCCCAGTCCAGTTCCTTCAGGTCAAAATATCCCCTGAACTGTTCAATTATTCCATCATCGTTTACCCCGATCATCAGGTGCTCACTGATATGCTTCCACCTTTCCAGCTCTTCATCGCTTATTTTATATTTATTCCGCAATTTTTCCTTTTCTCCTTCCCCCAGCTTTTCGAAGAATTTATTTGTCTTCGACATCATCCAGCTGACCATTACATTGGTATAGGCATTATCCGTCAGTCCACCTTCCTTTGACCCCGGCAGTTTTTCATGGAATTCATCGGGTCCCATAACTTTATGAATATGGTATCCTTTCTTTTCCCTGTCATATTCACATTTGCTCTCCCAGAACCTGCAAATCTCAAAAAGCATTTCAGCCCCGTTTTTCATCATAAAGGTTCTGTCCCCGCTCACATTGTAATAATTACAGAGGTTAAATGCGATAGCCAGGCTGACATGTCTTTGCAGCCTGCTGTAATCGTCGCCCCACTTACCCGACACCGGGTTCAGGTGCACGACCTGTGTTTCCTCCCTGCCATCGCTTCCGCTCTGCCAGGGGAACATTGCTCCCCTGAAACCATTCTCCCTGGCTGCATCCTTTGCCCTGTCAAGTCTCCTGAACCTGTACATCAGCACTGATTTAACAACTTCCGGAAAATGGATATTGTAAAGGGGCAGTATATAAAGTTCATCCCAGAATATATGTCCCCTGTAGGCTTCTCCATGCAGTCCGCGCGGCGGGATACCTGCATCCAGGTCTTTATGATGGGGAGAGGCTGTCACCATCATATGATACAGGTGCAGACGTATGAGTTTCTGTGCCTTCCTGTCTCCTGCCACATTGATATCCAGTTCATCCCATATGTTCTTCCATGCCCGGGCCGACAATTCCAGCTCACGGTCATAATTTATCATTTTATCAATTGCCAGCCTTGCATGTTTCTCAGGGATTGTCACCTTTTTATCCTGTGAGGTATAAATAGAAACAAGTTTTTCCAGCACTATTTCCTTCCCTTTCCCGGCTTTAACAGTAAAATCCTGGCATGCCTTACCCTTTGAACACTCACAATTCATAATACGCTCAAGCTCCTCACTGCCATTAACTATATGCCTGGCACCCACTTTAATTACTACATTTGACTGGTTCGTTTGAACTTTTATATACGACCTGTTACCTTCAATCTTCTCGGACAGATGGGTAAGGTGTTCCTGGTTCAGGTCCCTGTACCTTTCCACACCTGCATTTATATGATTGCCATCGATCTCCGACCTTATGGTAATTTCGCCCTCGTAGTTAACAGGAGTTACGGTATATTTCAGTGCAGCAATATGTTTATAGTGCATCCCTGCAAATCTTGAAGAAGTAAGCCTGCTTATCCGGCCTTCTTCATCTTCCACTTCAATCTCGCGTGAAAGCTCCCCGGTTTTGAAATCAAGCTTTCTTTTCACGCTTTTGATCTTCATGTTCGGCTCAGGGTTGAAGCTAAACCATTCTCCCTTACCAATCCTGAATTTTACCAGAAGCCAGTTCGGGATATTGACAAAGTCTTCATTCTCTATATCTCTTCCGGCCACCTTCGAAACCAACCTGTTATAAAGGCCCGAGATGTAGGTACCGGGGTAATTAACCTTGTTGGCCCTGCTTTCTTCCAGGGCACCCCTTGTCCCGAAGTAGCCATTACCCACCGTAAGCAGTGCTTCCCTGGATCTTTCCTTTTCAAAATCATAATCAAAATAGCGGAGGCACCAGGAATCTTGATCAATACCTTTCTCAAACCATTCATTAATATCGTCAATACTGATCTCTGAAAGATCTTCAACCACTATGTCACCCCCGTTTACTCTCAGCTCATTCACATTTTCCTCACGTGCCACACCTATTACAAGCCCGAAGTTGCCGTTTCTGCCGGCCTGAACACCCGAAACAGCATCCTCCACAACAACAGACCTGTGGTATTCGACACCCAGCCTGTCGCATGCTGTGGTGAAAATATCCGGTTCAGGCTTGCCATGGAGACCCAGCTCTGCAGATACAACACCATCAATTCTTGTTTCAAAGAGATCAAGCAATCCGGCCGCCTCAAGAACAGGCTTACAGTTCTTGCTTGATGAAGCCACACCTATCCTGGCACCCAGCTTTTTCAGCCGCTTTATCATTTCAACGGTGGAGTCATATACCTGCACTCCCTCCTCATCAAGTATCTTATTGAACATCACATTCTTCCTGTTGCCAAGGCCGCAGACCGTCTCTTTCGACGGGTCATCGCCGGGATCGCCGAACTCAAGTTCAATACCCCTTGATTCAAGGAAAGAGGCAACTCCCTTGTAGCGGGGTTTGCCGTCAACATAAGGAAGGTAATCATCAGCATGGGTAAATTCCCTGAATTCGGAATTATTTTCTTCGGACCATTTCTTCAGAAAATCATCAAACATTCGTTTCCATGCGGTTCCGTGAACAAGGGCTGTCCTGGTAATAACCCCATCCAGATCAAATATTACAGCATCAAATTTAAGCATATAGTGAACTATTTATTACAAAATTTGGTTAAGATTGACAGGTATTGTATTTTATTGAAAATTTCAAAAGAATGCTTTTTTTATTTCTTTTTTTACAAAAATGATACTCTGCATTTAAATACCCAAAGTAATGAAAAAATTATTTATAGCATCTCTTCAATTACCTGTAAATGTACTTTTTAATGAGGAAGGTGTAAATATCATACAAACGGAGGACGCTTCCCTTGCCGGTATGCAGGGTTTCTACAGCAAATTTGAAAGCACATGGGTTGGACACACCGGGATCGAGAATTATGAATGCAGCTCACAGGAAAAGATCAATCTGGACAGGGAGCTCAAAAAATTCTCTTATATCCCGGTATATACAGAAAGCGAAGATTTTGAACATTTTTTGCACGGGTTCTCGAAAAATACCATCTGGCCATTATTTCATTATTTTCCGCAGGATACCACATATGACGATAAGGCATGGGAATCGTACAATACCGTCAATCGCCTCTATGCCGAGAAGCTGGCATCGGTAATGGACAAAGGTGATATCCTCTGGATACACGATTACCACCTCCTTCTTCTGCCAAAGATGATGCGGGAGCTAAATCCTGATGTATCCATTGGTCTCTTTATTCATATCCCCTGGCCTTCCTACGAGGTATTCAGGTTACTGCCATGGCGGACCGAGATACTTGAGGGAATGCTTGGGTCAGACCTTATAGGTTTTCACACATACGGATATGTCAGACACTTTCTCAGCAGCATAAGGAGGTTACTTGGTTTTGATACTGTCTTCAACAGGATATCAATCGAGGAACGGACATTAATGGCTGATGCTTTTCCAAAGGGCATTCATTATGAAAAATTCGAAAAGGAATTAAAAACACTCAAAGCCAACGGTTCATCAAAAGAAAATCAAATAAGAAAGCAGCTCCATTCTCACATTAAAGGATCGAAAGATAAAAAAATTATCCTTTCCATTGATCCGCTGGACTACACCAAAGGTATACCTCAAAGGATAGGTGCCTTTGAGCTTTTCCTCCAGGAGCATCCTGAATACATTGAAAAGGTCAGTCTCCTCCTTATTGCACTGCCATCACGTGAGACAGGTATTGCTTACGACAACCTCAAAAGGCAGGTAGATGAGTTTGTGGGCAGGGTAAACGGCAACTATGGTACCATAGCGTGGACCCCGATAATTTACTTAAACCAGTATTTCTCCATTGAGGAACTGATAGAGCTTTATGCTTTCTCAAACATTGCCCTTATCCTTCCTTTCCGTGATGGCATGAACATGGCTGCCAAAGAATACATTGCCTCGCGACTCGACGGCAGGGGTGTACTTATTCTGAGTGAACTGGCAGGTGCGGCCAAAGAACTTCATGAAGCCATAATAGTAAACCCGAATAATCTGGGTGCAGTGGTTACAGCAATTAAGCAGGCTCTTGAAATGCCTGAAGAAGAACAGGTAAGGCGGAACAGTGTAATGATTGACAGGCTTAAACGTTATACTCTTGACAGGTGGGCAAATGAATTCATTTCCAAGCTGGAGGGGGTTAAGCAAATACAGGCAAGCACACTGACCAGGAAGGTAAGTGAGAATAAAAGAAAAGAAATTATCTCCGCTTACAAAGATTCAAAAAAGAGAATCCTGTTTCTCGATTACGACGGAACACTTTCGTGGTTCAGGAAAAATCCGGAAGATGCCAGGCCTGATGAAGAATTATACAATATTCTTGAAAAACTTACGGGCGACACCAATAATACTGTTACTATAATCAGCGGGCGCGACAAGGAGACACTTGGCAGATGGTTTTCAGATAAATGGAAGCTTCACTTTATTGCTGAGCATGGTGTATGGCTTAAACACCCCGGGGGGAACTGGCATATGATGGAACAGATAGATAATGAATGGAAAAATTCGGTACAGCCCCTGCTTGAGTTCTTTGTCGACCAGACCCCGCAGACATTCATAGAACATAAAAATTTCTCCCTGGTATGGCATTACAGGAAGGCCGATCCCGACCTTGGTCTGCAGAGGGCATGGGAGCTGAAAGACGAATTAAGATATCTTACTGCCAACCTTAACCTTGAGATAATGGACGGAGACAAAGTGCTGGAGATTAAGTACTCGGGGATTAACAAGGGAAGGGCAGCCATACAGAAGATCGGTAACGAAAATTATGATTTCATCTTCGCTGTTGGTGATGACTGGACAGATGAATATACCTTCGATGCAATGCCGGATGAAGCATATACGATTAAAGTCGGAACCAGGACAACAAAAGCTAATTATTACGTTAAAACAGTTGATGATGTAAGGAACCTGCTCGGAAATTTCATTGATAAGGTTTAAAATAAATTTTTGGAGATATACTGGCAGACAGAAGAATTTTTCTGTTTATCAGGGCAGATTAATATATTTACGAAATTTTTATTGCAAAACATATGAAGCGCAACGTAGGAAAGACAGACAGAATTATCCGCATAATAGCCGGTATAATAATAATAGCACTTGGAATAATTTTCGAATCATGGCTTGGACTTTTTGGGATCATTCCCATAGTTACTGCCATAACAGGGGCATGCGGACTATACCTGCCTTTTGGTATCAATACAAGGAAAGACAAAACTGATGAGTGATCAAGTCAGCAGGTTCCGGCTTGTTTCCCGGTCCAACCTTTTTCCCTTCATCCTGATTACTTCATTGTTCTTTATGTGGGGTCTGGCGAACAATATGACCGACACCCTGCTCGCGGCCTTTAAAAGGATAATGAGCATGTCCGATACGAGGACATCACTTATACAGGTAGCCTGCTATGGCCTGGGGTATTTTATTTTTGCCCTGCCGGCGGCAATCTTTATAAAGCGATTTTCCTATAAATCGGGTGTCTTGCTCGGGCTTGGACTCTACCTCATAGGATGTTTACTTTTTTTCCCTGCAAGGGTAACAGGTAATTATTTCCATTTCCTTGGTGCACTGTGGATACTTTTCGGCGGCCTGTCGGTACTTGAAACAGCTGCCAATCCATACATTATTGCTATGGGAAGTGAA
>JBNJHQ010000068.1:0-12826 GCA_051748705.1 Bacteroidota bacterium
GTCACCCTGGTATTTTCATTTTTCACCATGACCAGTGGAAAATCTTCCGGTTCCCTGACCATGAAATACCTGCCTGTCTCCAGCTCATAAGGCTCATGCCACTGCTGCTCAGTAAGGGGCTGTAGTTGCAGGCTGAGGCTGTATCTCTCCCCGGGCCGGAACTTATTCACAGGCACATCAGCCCGGTAAAGACTGTAATCCTCAAAATCTTCACGGGAGCACCTGAATATATGCTCGCCTGGATGAATCCTCATATAAGCCACCTGTCCGAGCGATCCGGTGAAACCAATGCGTACAACATCATCAGGAAGGATTTCCAGATCATGTGCAGGCTCAAGGGAGCGAGCATCTATCCAGAGGGGGAAGGCCTTTCTCTTATTGTCGGTCTTTTCATAAAAATATTCCTGCTCGTAAAAGGTCGACAGTGAATCATCACTTACCACCGTAGCCCTGATACGGTTGGGACCTTCCTCCAGGCTGATGCTTTTAAAGAATATCCCTGTTTTGTACTGCTTCACTTCCTCTCCCTCTATACTAACCCTGGCGGGATAGTCAGTCTTGCAGAGCAGGTCGTAATCCGGGTTGTTGGTATAAGCTGCCGGCATCCGGCGGAATTCAAGCCATGGCTGTTGACGTGCAACAGTATTATCCGGCAACACGGAATAATCATAAGGCACATTCCATCCCTGAGTTGAAAGCTTTATTTCTCCTTCAGAGCTACGCAACCTGATCGTATCATTCACAGGAGCAATAATACCGATAAAGCCGTCAGAGCTGCATATTTTTGTTCTTCCCTCATCTTCCAGGTAAATTTCCCTGCCGGCTGCCGGTCCCGGGAAATAGCTGGAGAAATCAAGCCCGACAACCTGCCGGGGGCTAATATTTATGGGCCATTCCGAGGTTGTCCGGACTTTTTCTCCACCATCCGGCGCTGAATTCACCATACGGGTCTCATCTTTTCCATCCCGGACTGCACTCATCAGGTATGGTTTCCTCAACATGGCCCACGCCATAACATCTTCAAGCAGGTCGTAAAGGGCTGCGTCAGTTATGGTGCCTGGCTGTCCTGAATCTTCAGGCAGTTCAAAACCCAGCCCGTCAATATTATAGTTCAAAACATAAGTGCCTGCTTGCTCTCTGGTTGATTGTTTCAACTCGTGAAAGGGCATGTTCTGCAAACTTTCCCGAAAGTCAGGCAGCTTAATAAGCACAAAGAGTTTCAGGTCATTCTCATGAGCCTCTTCAATGGCATATTCCAGGGGATCAAAACCTGTGGCAGTCAGCTCAGCTGCCTTAATGAACAGGGAGTTGCAGCCCTTACCGGCAGCTGCCAGGGCTGCCTCACTGATATTTGTTCTGGTCGCCTCATCATCACCCTGCCATAACACGGAAGGCAGTGAATATTCCTTTATTTCAAAAACCGGTTCAATGGCCTCTTCCTCCTCAGCAGCAGGTTCAATAAGCCCTGTTGTTTTGCATCCGTAGAGGAAGCCGGTAAGCAGCAGGAATAGTAGTATAAGGCGCTTTATGTTCATTGTTTGTTATTTATACAGCAGGTATTTACGCCTGATATCGATAAACTCTTCTATATCTGTATTGCAGCTATCAACTACCTGTTCAACAGTGATCCCGGGTTCTTCGAGCATCTTCAGAAGGGGAGGGGGCGCCCATACCAGTGAGTCAGGGTTTGTTGCACGGTAAGCATCAATTACGTGAAGCGTTGTTTCCACCGGCCTGTAGGTCCTGTAGTCAGTCACCATTATCTCCACGCCTCCGCTCATCTGGTTCCATGGCTTGCCCCTGGGGTTGGCGTATCCCTCGTAGTTGGCCGGGATAAAATAAACAGGTCTGAAAATGGCACCTCTTATTCCCCTGTTATTGAGGTCGGCTGCTGCTTCCTCGGCCTTTATCCATGTTGAGCCGCTCAGCAGGAAGGGTTTGGTGGTACCTCTTCCCTCGGAGATATTTGATCTCTCGAAAAGGCACTGGCCCGGGTAAACGACAGCTGTTTCGAAGGTGCCCATATTGGGCGAGGGCATCACCCACAGCAGTCCTGTTTCCGGCCACATCATATGCCTGCGCCATCCCTTCATCTTTATTACCCGGAGGTCGGCTCCAAAACCTTCCGTCTCGTTCCACAACATTGCCAGCTCACCGTAGGTCATACCATGCCGCAGGGGCAGGGGGTGCCTGAAGATACCACCCATATCGAGTGTTGGTCCTTCCACCAGGTGTCCTCCAAGGGGGTTGGGCCTGTCAAGGACCATAAAGGTGACACCGGCCTCCGCGCATGCTTCCATGGCGAATGACATTGAATACTTGAAGGTATACCATGATGTTCCCACACCCTGGATATCAAATATCAGCACATCGAGGTTCTCCAGCCATTCCCTGTCAGGTGCATATGACTCGCCGTAAAGGCTGTAAACAGGTATACCGGTAATGGGATCAGGCTCGCCCTCCTTTAATATTTTTCCCTGCCTGGCACCCCGTACACCATGCTCGGCGCCGAAGAGGGCCACCAGGTTTATTCCCGGTGTGCCGGCCAGTATATCCAGTGTGCTCCGCAGATCTGATCCCACGGCGGATGGATTGGTTATGAGGCCTATTCTCTTGTCCTTTACCAGGTCAAGGTGATCCTCTACCAGCACATCAATTCCTGGTTTAACCACCGGTTCTTCATATTCAGCCGGTCTCTGGTCGGCCGGGTAGGCTGCCAGCAACTGTTCCAGTGATGGTGCCTCGCCATAGGAAATAGGGGAAATGGGTGTTTCATTTACGATACTCTCGTTTCCATACCTGTCCACGGCGCTCACGGCAAAGCTGTTCAGGCGTGTAAGTATTTCAGCCTTGCCGGTGATATTCCGGCGACTTTCCTCAATGGCAAGCAGTCCGGTGTTTACCCTGAATCCCGGGATGGTGATACTGTTTGTTCCCTTACCCAGCACATCATACTCCCATGAAGGACCGTACTTATTGTAGATCACCCACCTGTGAATATTTTCAAAATCGGGATGAGCCCATGAGATATGCAGGGAATCTCTCACCTGCTCAACTGTCACCGCGGGTGCTGCGGGTTCACTCCTTCCAAGCCAGGGGGAAGGGGGCACCAGGGCATCTTTATTGTAGGGGCCTTCCGATATGGCGCTTACGAGTTGAGGGTTATGAACCAGCGGGCCAATGCTCCAGTGGACCACACCGGGACTTTCCGGCAGCATGCCACGGCTTATCATTATCTGCCCGACTGTTTCATCTGCTGCCTTTTCACCGCTGAACCTCCCTATACTTATCCCGGGCCACAGGTGTCGTCCTTTTTTATTTTCCGACGACCACCAGCCAAGGAGGACGGGGTAACTCTGTTCTAGCTGTCCCGTGGGCCAGTACAGCTGTGGCGTATAGTAATCTATCCAGCCTTTATTGAGCCACAGTTTAGCGTCTGCATACAGTACCTCATGCTGGTCGAAGCCCGAGACAAAGGGCGGGTTATAAGGACGCCATATACCGAAAGGGCTGAGGCCGAATTTAACATGTGGTTTTTCTGCTTTTATACCCTTGTAAACACGTTCAATGAAGCTATTTACATTCTCCCTGCGCCATTCGCTGCGGTTCAGCTTTCCACCATTCTCAAGGTAAGCCTGCCAGCTTTCATCATCGGGAAAGTCCTTGAAATTATTATAGTCGGGGTAAGGATAGAAATAGTCATCGAAATGTATACCATCGAGGTCGTATCGTTGCACCAGGTCCATTACCACGCTGAATGAGTGATCCTGTGTTCCCTGCTTTGCCGGGTCGAGCCACCAGTAGCCCTGTTCCAGGAAGAGGGCAAGCTCCGGCTTACGTTTCACTATCGAGGATTCCGTTACCTGTCCGCCAGCCACATGATGGGCACGGTAAGGGTTCAGCCAGGCATGCAGCTCAATCCCGCGTTTATGGGCCTCGTCGATCCAGAACTCAAGGGGGTCGTAATAAGGCTCCGGTGCTATGCCCTGCTCACCTGTGAGGTAGAATGACCACGGTTCAAGCTCGCTCCGGTAGAGTGCGTCACAGTGAGGCCTCACCTGGAATATGACGGCATTGAAATTATTTTCATGCAGGAGGTCAAGCAGTTCAATAGCCTCTTTTTTCTGCTCTTCCACGGGTATGCCCGGTTCAGACGGCCAGTTGATATTAGCCACTGTGGCCACCCAGGCGGCCCTGAATTCGCGTATGGCCGAAGGTGTTCTCCCCGAGGGGTCGCCGGTCACCAGCGGCCGGCTTATATGGCATTCAGTAAGTAACAGCAGCAGGGAAACTGCCACAGCAAGTAAGCTAGCTCTTCTGTACATAATTCTTTTACTTAATTTTTACATTGTTGCCAGTAAAAATAGTAAAAGTTCCGGGTTCTTCGTCAGTCTTTTATGCACCTTACAGACCAGGCAGCATCTTTTCTCTGGTAGCTCATGCTTAAGTTACCTCCATCGTAACCCATAGCCCTCCTCCAGGCATGTGTTGAAGACTCCTCTGTGGAGGTCCACCAGAAGCCAAATAAGCCTTTATTTAAGTATGTGCCATGATAGGGTTCCCTCAATCCCCCCGGGAGTGCCGTGAAGCCATACTCATCAGTGGCGTCATCATTGGGTGGATCCCAGTGTGCTGTGCCTTTCTCCTTAAGTTTACTGCCCGCAAATTCATTCCCACCCAGGAAAGTGCCCAATGTGGTCCATTACGCATCAGTAGGAACATGCCAGCCGGTAGGGCAAAGCTTGCCGGTGTTCACCGCATACCAGTTGTATAAGGCTCCATAGGTATCTTTATTATCCGGGTTGTTCCCGTAAATTAAGTAAGAGCCTGCGGTACTAGGTGAGTTTAAAATATCACTACCATCATTATAGGTTGTAGTTTTAAGATTTTCTCCCAGCCAGACCTGGGTACCAATAGTAACAGTTGAGTAAACATTACCGTCAATATCGGTTACTGTTGACTCTTCATTGTTCTTTTCGCAGCTGCTTGCCATTAAGATGCACAGTGTGCATACAATAGCCATGCGCATGCCAGCTTTAAGATTCATTTCCATTTTAATCGGTTTTAGAGGTTAGATTTATTATAAAAAGAGCCGGTTATATTTCTTGATGTATCTACCTATCCAGATGTAATTTACGAAAATTCATGAAATAAACAAGAAGTTAACGTGCCGTGTTCTGTGTTCAGCTTTTTGTGTTTAGATTCCTCTCAGGAACTGGCAGGTTTTATAAGTGTAGGTTCATCATACATACGGCCGGGGAACTCTAGTCCGGCCTGCACCCGGGGAGGCCCGTAAAAAGGATGAGGGACAGCAGTAAAGGTATTGTTCTTTAAAGTTATTTTTCATTCCCGGTGATATTGGTGAATTCTTTTTTATTCACTTTGACAGGACTTACTTTGTCTTACATTTCTTCCAGCATGCTAAAATCCAGGGGGATACTCAGGGTCACCTTTGTACCGCAGGGATTTCCTTTATCATCATAAAGGTCGTCTATTACAAGTCGCATCTTTTTCCTGTTATTCCTGTTAAGCAGCTGTATGAGTTCATTTGTGATCTCCAGCCCTTTCCCGGTACCGTTCCTTAATTTACTATGCCCTGCCTCCCTTCCGACCCCATCATCAGTTACCGTAATTGTATGCTCATCAGTACTCTCGGTTGTGATACTTATCCTTCCTCTTCCTGCTTTTGGCTCTATGCCCCAGCGGATGGCATTTTCAACGAAATTGTGTACTAACATCCTGGGAACATGTATTTTGAGTGTTTCCGGTGAACTGACATTTATTTCATATTGAAGCCTTTCTTCCATAATAAGCTTTTGCATATCACAGTAATCCCGGATAAAATCCAGTTCCTTCTCCAGTGGTCTTACATAATCATCCTCTGTCACCATCCTTCTGAGCAGGGTGGAAAACTTCAAAAGGTAGGTGTTTGCTTCTTCCTTTTTCCCTGTTTCGATGAAGAATGCAATTGATGAAAGGACGTTGAAAATAAAATGCGGGTCAAACTGTTGAACGAACCTTCCCATCTGGAGCCTGTAATACTCCCTCACCTTTTTCATCTCCAGGTCCTTTTTCTTCCTGTAGCTCGATGAGATGACATATCCTGCCAGGATGCTGGCAATAATCACCATTACAGCTATTGTAATTGAAAAAATATCTGTCTGCCAGAAGGCCGGTTTAATATAGACTGTCAGATTTACAGGTTTTTCGATCCATGCTTCATTATTGCATCCGGCCCTGAATTTTATTATATGTTTGCCTTTCTTCAATGTAGGCAATATTATAGTGTTGGACGGTGATGGGGCCGACCAGGGCTGCTTTTTCCCCTCAATCAAATAGCTGTACATTAATCCCGCGGGATCATTCGTACAGATGCCTGCCAGTTTGATCCTGATATTATTTTCATCGTGGCGAAGGGTAACTTTCCTTATGGTATCTGTATCATAAGGGTTAATATCGATTTTTTTTACCCACTCAAGCTTATCTGATAGTATATCTATTCCTGAAATATAAAGGAGTGGTTGTTTGGATTGTTCCCAGTGTTCATGGGGATCAAATTCTACAAGCCTGTCATTACCCAGTATCCACAGGTGCCCGTTGTGGTCAAAAATTGCCCCGTTTTGTATGCAGCCCGAGCTGACAAAACCATTTGAATGGTCATATTTTTTATAATTGAAATATTCTCCCTTCCGGCCTCTCGTTTCGAGCACTACCAGGTCACTTATCCTGCCTGCCACTATCCGCTTATCATCCAGTATCCTGATGAATTTAACGTGTTTGTTATCTTCTGACGGCAGAGCCTCTTCCATTATCCCTTCACCGGGGTTAAAACGGAACATGCCGTTATTCCCGCCCATCCATACCATTCCATCATTGTCGGTGGCGCATGCCATCCCATAGATTAATTTATTTGCACTTTCGGGTAATTCCAAAAAATCATTACCATTGAAACTGTAAACGGATTTTTCCGTAACCAGCCAGTACAATCCATCCTTATCCCGGCATATAGACCTTATATAACCAATCCTCGAAATGGCTGATTCAGGGAAGCGGATAATGCCATCCCTGCGTACTATGATAAGGCCCTTTTCAGCTCCCATCAGGATATCCCCGCTTACCGTGTCTTCATAAATATACTCCACCTGGCCTTCAACTATATTCAGCTTTTTCATCTTCCTGCCATCCCATTCCATTATCCCGTTCCAGGTGGTGAACCATACCCTGCCGTCAGACAAGCGGCGGCTTCCAAGGGAAAAGGGCGTTTTTTCACTATTCAGCAGAGCGGTCATATCAATAATTTCGCGGCCGTTATATTTCTTTAGAATACCGCCAAGTGATCCCAGCCAGATATCTCCCCTATCATCTTCAATGATTGTCCATGTGTCAGGGGCCAAACCTTCACTGATGCCCAGGCTCCTGAATTTCTTGGACAGCAGCCGGTACAGCCCGTTTTCAGATCCTACCCAGACAGTCCCGAAGCTGTCTTCATGAATATCTGTTGCAACACCATGGGACCATCTGAAAGAATAGCTGTTATTAAAATCTGTTATGCTTATACTGTCGCCTGATTGACCGCTTATGTACAGGGCTTTGATAAATTCATGGCTGCTTTTGTTAAGCTTCAGCCTGGTAAATGTGTTATCCCCGAAGCGGTATAAAACGCCATCATCCGTTTTAGCAATAATAATGTCACCAAACTTTCTGAGGGATGTCACCTCTACCTGACTTACAGCTTTGAGATTGTCTCCTCCATTCCATAACCAGACATGACTATCGAGTAAGATCAGGAATTGCTTATCGGGACCAAGGTACACCATTGACACAGGTCTTCTTTCAGTAAAATTCCGGTTATTGATGGTAAAAATGTCGTAAATGTTGTCTTTAAACCTTACAATCAGGTTTTTTCCTGAACTGTCAAATGCATGCATCCATAGTGCGCCCCTGTAATCTTTTGATAATTTCAGCTCTGAAAAGTTTCTGATTGATTGTTCCCCATCAGTAAAACAGGGAACAAAGCCTTTTCCGTCATACCTGGCCAGTCCCCTGGTGGTTAATATCCATATTGTGCCATTATTATCCTGGCAAATATCAAGAGGTGTTATTAATTCTGACCGGTAAATTATTGAATAGGATTGCATTTCTGTGCCATCGAAGCGGGTAATGCCGTTTCTTGATTGGAACCACAGAAATCCGTAACTGTCTTCAAAGATATTTTCTACCCTGTTCTCAGGCAAACCGTCAGCGGTGGTGTATTTCTGAAAGGGGAAATCCTGGGATAATAATTCAGCAGGAGGCATCACCAGGCACAATACCATAAATATATTTATGATACATGAGTATGCGTTCAGGTAGCCAGGTTTCAATTCAGTTGGTTGATAGATTCGAATATGAAGATAGCAAAATAATTAGATAATCACGATAGCAAGACTGCGGAAGGGAGGAAAAAAATCATTAAATAACTCTTTACCGGACGCTTTATCTAGTATATTTGACAGTTATTTTTAATCTGTCTTTAAAAATGCTTGTCTGGATAATATTCATTGCTGCCATTCTCATTTTTATGGTAATAGACCTGGGAGTTTTTAACAGGCAGGCCCGCGTTATATCAATGAAGGAAGCCACTGCATGGACAATGACGTGGATATGTATAGCACTGGCCTTTTCAGGTGTGGTCTATTTCCTTTACAAAAACAACCTGGTTAATAATATTGACGATCTTAGCCCCAGGTCAGCAGTAATAAAATACATTACCGGTTATCTTATTGAGCTATCTCTCAGTATTGATAATATATTTGTTATCGCAGTCATCTTCACCACCTTCAATATACCGATGAAATACCAGCATCGGGTCCTTTTCTGGGGTATACTGGGAGCCATTGTTTTCAGGCTACTGATGATTCTTTTCGGTGTTATGCTCATACGCAGGATTGACTGGATAATATACGTCTTTGGTGCCTTCCTGCTGTTTACCGGGATAAACATGTACCTTAAAAGGAACAGGGAGAGCGATTTCCGCGGATCACCCATTTACAGGTTTGTAAACAGGATCTTCCCGGTGACCAGCGGTCTGAAGGGACAGAGGTTTTTTATCCGCTACAGGGGTAAAATAATTCTGACACCCCTGATGGTGGCTTTGATGGTTATCGAAGCTACTGATATTTTGTTTGCAGTGGACAGTGTCCCGGCCATACTTGCCATTACATCAGACCCCTTCCTGGTATTCAGTTCCAATATCCTGGCTATACTGGGACTGAGGTCATTGTATTTCTTCCTTTCGAACATGCTTGACAGGTTCAGGAATCTTAAATACAGCCTTATTGTAATACTTCTTTACGTGGGTATGAAAATGATACTGTCACATCATACCATAATAGGTAAGTATGATATCTACATTGATTTTCCCGAATGGTTTTCACTTTCTTTTATCATTGCTGCCATGCTGGCAGGTATCCTGTCATCCATGAGGAAAGAAGTGACGAACAGGGACTGACGGGAGCTTCCTTCAGCCACAACTTACAGCCACAGCCGCAGCCGCAGCCATAGCAACAGCCGCAGCTCTTGACCTTTTCTGTCTGAAAAAACAAGACGCGGTTCCGGTGAACCGCGCCTGCATAAATATCTATTTCCTGCCTGACTTGTCAGGGAAGGGTGGGATTGGAGGCAGTTTGACAGGTGATTTTCCCAGTTCGTCAAGGATCACCTCTATAGCCTTGTTAAGCTGTGCATCCTTGCCCTTATACAATTCTGCCGGATCATTCTCGATGATTATATCGGGGATAACACCTTCACCTTCAATAATGAAGCCTTTACCATCCTTATCATATGGTGCATAGGAGGGTGTGATAATTGATCCGCCGTCGATCAGGGGTATGGCCCCGCTGTATCCTACCACTCCTCCCCATGACCTGGTACCTATCGTTGGTCCCAGCTCGTTCACCTGGAAGCGGTAGGGGAAGAGGTCGCCGTCAGATGCTGAATATTTATCCAGCAGTGTCACCTTTGGTCCCACATGCATGCCATCGGGATTGGGATCACCTTCCTTCTGGCCGGTATGCATGGTCATGTAGGTAAGCTGACGCATCAGCCTTTCAATTATCATGGGTGATACATTGCCACCGCCATTGCCCCGCACATCTATTATCAGGCCTTCCCTGGTAAGCTGTGGGTAATAATATTTTGCAAACTCATTAAGTCCGCTCACTCCCATATCGGGTATGTGTATGTAGCCAACACTGCCATCGGTCTGTTTGCTTACCTCTTCTATGTTGTTATGCACCCACTGGTAATAGTACAGTGATGATTCGTTGCTTATGGGTTCTACCAGCACCTCGCGGCTGCCTTCGGCAACAGGCTTGCTGTTTATGCCCAGCATCACCTGGTCTCCTGCCTTATCCACCAGGAGGGAATAAATATCATCTGTGCTGCCTGCATCTGTTCCGTTAACCGATGTGATATAGTCACCTTCATTAACATTAACACCTACTGCACGCAGGGGAGAGGTAAGCTGCCTGCTCCAGTTGGCTCCTTTCAGTATTTTATCGATACGGTAATACCCGCTTTTATCCCGGCTGACCTGTGCTCCCAGCAGTCCCAGCTGGATTCTTTCCGGCTCAGGCCTTTCACCGTTATTTACATAAGCATGGCCCACATTCAGTTCGGCTATCATCTCACCCATGAGGTAAGCAAGGTCAGAACGATGGCTTACATAGGGCACAAGAACATTATATTTCTCATAAACAGCTTTCCAGTCAACACCGTGCATCCCGGGGTCATAGAAGAAGTCACGCATATGCCTCCATACCTCATCGAACATCTGCTGCCATTCATCCTGCAGCTTAACCATCACCTTCATCCCTGATACATCAATACTTTCCTTTATGTCGATCTTTCCGGATGGCAGGTCAATAACTCCCCATTGCCTGTTCATGCTTACCAGCATTTTCTTTCCATTGGGCGAAAGGGTAAATCTTACATTACTGCCCAGTTCAGTTTCCTTCTTCTTTTCAAGGTCATACATTTTCATTGTGCTACCCCGGTCTGAGGCACTGCGTACGCTGTAATATATTTTACCGTTAACACCTGTTACACCCGAATAATTGCCGGCTGATACAGGCAGGCTGATAATACGTTCCTGTATGCCGTCAATATCGATTTTAATATCTTTACTATCCGTGTCATCTTTCTTTTTCCCTCCTTCTTCTTCCTTTTCCTCTATTTTAACAACATCATTCTCAGGCGCAAAAGGCGAGGGAGTATCTTTTGAAAGGGTAACAAGGTATATACGGCTCATGTCAACATAGGCATGGTTCCATTCGGTCTGGCTGTATACCGGGTTGAAATCACGTGCCGAGGTGAAGAGGAGGTATTTGCCGTCGCTGCTGAAGGACGGACCGTATGAGTTGTACCATCCTTCGGTTACCTCGTAGGATTTCTTATCTTCAATGTTATAGAGCCTGATGATGGTCATGTCGCGCTGCGGACGTGTGTAGCTTATCCATTTACTGTCGGGCGACCAGTTATAGTTAAACCCGGTGGAGCGATCAGATTTGTCAACGACTGTAAGCTTTTTGCTTTCCACATCCACGTAGCACAGTTCTCTCTTCTTGTTATGGTACAGTATCTTCTTGCTGTCGGGCGACCAGTCAAGGGAGAAAATATAGGTCTTGTTGCCGCTGGTCAGCTGCACCGGATCGCCGCTGCCATCATGTGGCATAATATATATTTCAAATTCACCGCTCTCATCGGATATATAGGCTATATGCTTTCCGTCGGGCGACCATTTCGCATTTCGCTCGTTGACACCCGCAGTGGCTGTCAGGTTATGTGTTATACCATTTTTTGCCGGCAGCGACCATATATCGCCCCTGGCACTGAAGACAACACGTTCACCATTGGGCGACAGGCTACCTTCGCGGATGCTTTGTGATGCATCTTTCCATTCATCACGGGCCCACGGGCGGTCACCTGCTATCTGTATGCCCAGCTTTTTTGATTGCTGTGTTTCCACATCGAAAAGGTAGATATAGCCTCCTTTTTCAAACGCTATATGCTTATCGCTGTGTGACGGGAACTTAATGTCGTAGTCGGTGAAATCAGTGACCTTACGTGTTTCACCCGTTTCGGTATCATAAGCGAAAAGGTTCATTATACGGTCGCGGTCGGAGAGGAAATAAACCTCCTTACCTATCCACATAGGGACTATATCCTGTGCCGGGCTGTCAGTAATTTTTTCTACTTCCCCTGATTTGAAATCGTAGATGCGTATATCATCCGCCATTCCTCCGCGGTAATATTTCCATGTACGGAATTCACGGAACACCCAGTTGAAAGCAAGCTTTTCTCCATCGGGTGAATATGAGCAGAAGCCCCCGTCGGACAGGGGTATTTCTTCAGAGAGACCACCGCCGGACGGCACGGTAAACAGTTGCCCCCGGAAATCGTTGAACGACTGCTTGCGTGAGCGATAAACTATCTGTTTTCCGTCGGGCGACCAGGCCATAACGATGTTGTTAGGACCCATGCGGTCTCCCATATCATCACGGCCCAGTGTGGCTGTATAGGTAAGCCTTTCCGGAACACCTCCAGTCGCAGGTATTTTAAAAACTTCGGTATTGCCGTCATACTGTCCTGTAAAAGCCAGCTCGCTGCCGTCGGGTGAGAACTTTGGAAATACCTCGTAACCCTTATGAGTTGTCAGTTTGCGGGCCATGCCCCCATTAATGCCGCATGTGTACAGATCTCCGGCGTATGAAAACACAAGCTGGTCGCCCGAAACGGCCGGGAAGCGCAGTAATCTTGCTTCGTCCTGTGCAGACAGACGGAAAAC
>JBNJHQ010000069.1:0-12743 GCA_051748705.1 Bacteroidota bacterium
TAATCTGCCTGCATATTCATTCAGTATTAAACGGGGCGACAATGCCAGGTCATTGATTTACGATGAAATACGCAGGAAATATGTTCATCTTACACCTGAGGAATGGGTCAGGCAGCATTTTATCAAATACCTGGTGAATGAAAAGAAATATCCGCCCGGACTTTTGGGGGTGGAGGTGATGTTTAAAATGAACAGGCTGGTGAGGAGGGCCGATATCCTTGTATATGACAGGAAAGGGCAGGCTGCAATGATTGTTGAATGTAAAGCACCTTCTGTTGGGATTAGTGCTGCCGTGTTTGACCAGATAGTGGAATATAACCTTAAATTCAGGCTTAAATATATTGTTGTAACAAACGGCCTGAAACATTTTGCCTGTTTAACAGACCCGGAAAAAGGAGAATGGTCATTCATGGATACCATTCCTCATTATGACTTACTTAACGAGGTGGACTGACATGATTGATGTAAGCTGTGCCATAATACATAATGACAAATCGGAAATACTCATTGTTCAGAGGGGTGAACATACAGACCATCCCTTTAAGTGGGAATTTCCCGGGGGAAAAATAAAAGATAATGAGAGTTCTGAAGACAGTATAATACGGGAAATAGATGAAGAACTGTCCATGGACATTATTATTACGGGTGATCTCCCTTCCGTGGAATATGACTACGGTATAAAGAAGGTGAGGCTATTTCCTGCCCTCTGTGATACACTTGACGATTATCCTGAGCTTAGCGAGCACCTGGCCTATAAATGGATTAAAGCCCATGAACTGGATGAGGTTGATCTCTGTGAGGCTGATATACTGGTAGCAGCTGAATACAGGAAGCGCTTTGCACCCGGACCCGCAGAAAAAGCCGGCAATGAAGCAGGGATGAGCGGGGAAGACAAAAACAGGATCAGGGAGATGCTTGGTGGTAAAGGAGGCTACGCAGCGTGTGACGTCCTGGCTGACAATATAATAAATGACAGCAATTTGCTTGGCTTAATGGTGGATTACTCCCTGTCAGGCGATAGGACACTGGCTTTCCGGGCCTCATACTGCATAGTCAAAGCAGAGGAGAAAGTCCCGGGCATTGCTGAACAATATTACGGTCTTTTCACTGAATCGCTTCCCGGACTGGATCATGAATCAGCAATACGTGCCTTCCTGAAAATCCTCAATGCTTATGACCTGTCCAGGATGGATGAGGATCATCATGGCATCCTTGCCGAATGTTGTTTTGCATGGCTTGCGAGTACCGACTCCTCCATAGCCGTTAAGGTATATTCGATGAACCTGCTTTACATGCTCAGCTCCATATACCCTGGGCTGCTGGGGGAGCTCAGGGAGTCTATTCTGGCAGTGATTGAGGAAGGCTCAGCGGGCATCAAAGCCCGCGGCCGTCAGATACTGAAACTTCTGCCTCGCTGAGCCTTCAGTATTAGTACCACCTTCTCCTTCTCATCTTATCCTTATCGTTCACATCATTGGCATCCAATACCCACATGCCCCTTCCATGGGTGGCAATGATAATCATGTTTTCTTCGGGGTGTATCTGCAGGTCGTGTACAAAGGCGTATGGCAGATCACCCAGCACCTCGTAATTTTCACCTCCGTCCTTGCTTACATATACACCTGCATCGCTACCAACATAAATTATATTACGGTTTACAGGATCCTCCCTTATTACATTCACCGGGCCAACAGGAATATTAGCGGATATGTCAGTCCACGTGTCACCAAAATCAGTCGATTTCCATATATAAACCTGGAAATCATCATCGCGTCTGCCTGTCTGTGTCATATACACGGTGCCAAGATCATACCTTGAGGCTGTGATCCTGGATACCCACCTGGCCGGCACCGGATCACTGCGTATCTCTGTCCAGTTTTCACCACCGTCTTTTGTGCGCCATACACGACCATCATCGGTACCGGCATAAAGCAGTCCGAACTTAAGGGGTGACTCGTCAAAGGCCGAAATAGTCTGGTAACTGATATCGCCCATCTTTTCAGGATCGTTATAACTGAGGTCAGGGCTGATATATTCCCACGTACTTCCCCTGTCCCTTGACATAAGCACATATTGCATACAGTGGTATACGATGTCCTGGTTATGGGGCGACAACAGGGTGGGAGCCACCCACTGTCCACGCAGTATTTCTTCATCACTGTACCTGCGGGGAAGAATGTTTTCCTGGCCCTGGGGGTAATTTTCTATTTCTGCCCTTGCAAGGTTGCCATAGAATGAACTGGCATAGATGGTGTTGTTATCATCCTTGTTTACTGCATGTGTGGTTCCTTCGGCACCCAGAATATTTTTCCATTCGGTTGGCCTGATGTTGTCACGTCCGCGACTCAAGTCCACCTCTGTATAGAAACTGTGGTGGTCCTGTATCGAACCAAAAACCCTGAATGGCGTACTCAGGTCATATTCAATATTATAGAACTGTGCCAGCGGTAGTTCTTCGATAGGGTATTTCCATGTATCGCCCTGGTCATATGAAATAGTCAGTCCCCCGTCCTGCACGTTAAGCAGGTAATTACCATTGTCCGGATCGATCCACAGTCCGTGATGATCGGCATGTGGCCCGCGCAGCTGGGTGAATGTTTTTCCACCATCAGTGCTTTTACTCAGGGGAATACCCATAATATATACAGTATTTTCATCAGAGGGGTCAACTCTGATCTGGCCAAACACCCACCCGTAGGTTGATGAATGTCTCTCCATGTATGTTTTCATGTCCGGTGTCAGTCCGCTCACCTGCTTCCAGTTCTTGCCACCATTCTCCGTTTTGTATACTGTTGCTCCCTTTATCACATCCTGCCTCTGCCGACCGTAGGAGTCCATCTGTCCCGGTTCGGCAGGATATGCAACCTCATAATTATCGACAAGGGCATAGAGGGCGTCAGGATTACCTGCGGCTATATCTATACCTATGCGACCAAGCTTATTGGCTTCCGGTAAACCGTTTACAATCTTTTCCCAGGTTTTTCCCCCGTTGGTCGATTTCCAGATGGCACTGTTCCTTGTTGTTTCATAGGTGCGCGGATCATTCCATTTAAGCCTCATCCTTTCCCAGGTAGTACAGTAAATGGTATTTGGTTTTTTGGGATCCAGAACAAGGTCAAACACCCCGGTCATCTCATCTATATACAGAATTTTTTCCCAGGTCCTGCCACCATCGGTGGTCTTGTACAATCCTCTTTCTTCATTTGGTGTCCATTCATGCCCGGTAGCTGCAACATACACAATATCAGAATTTTTAGGGTGCACCCTTATGCGGCCTATTGTCAGCGTATTTTCAAGTCCCATATTCCTCCATGTCTTTCCACCGTCAGTAGTCTTGAAAACGCCACAACCGGCATTTGAGCTCCTGAAGATATTTGCTTCACCGGTACCAACCCACACTATGTCAGGGTTAGCGGGGTCAATGGCTATGTCGCCTATCGATGCACCTGGCATATCATCAAATACCGGCTCAAAGGTGCTGCCTTCATTTTCTGATTTCCATACACCTCCCGAGGCCGAGCCTATCCATATGGTATATGACTTGCCACGTGGCATTACCGCCTCTACATCAGTGCAGCGGCCACTGATATTGGTGGGACCGATATATTGCCAGTGCAGGTCCTTGAATGATGAGTTTTCTTTCATTGCCATGTGACTGGCAAACAACTTTACTTTTTCCTTGCCTGCCAGTACAGGCTGCTTTGTCTGTCCCATCATGCCTGAAGAATAGATTAAGACAAGCATAATAAGGACGATCATTCTCGCAACTTTTTTCATAGGTTTAAAAATTTTTATTTTAATATAAATGAAGAAAATAAAAATTTTCTTCACTCTGTTACCGCTTCGCTCTCCCATTAACTTTTTTAATAATTTCCTTTCGTGAAATTTTGATTAAAAAAGTTAATGTTCGTTTCATAGGTTTAATTATTGGGTTTAATATTGATACAGGTTTTACAAGCAGTGTAAATTTACAATTTACGAAAAACATATGATACTTAATTCTTGTGTTTTATAATATTAAAACAGGTTTGCCCGGGGAGGGCAAACCTGCTTTTCTAACCTAAAACCTGATAATTGGAAAGTAAAACCTAGTCTTTTGTTGCGTATATACTGTTGAAGTCCTTTGAAAGCTTTGGAAAATATACCGAGATCAGACACAGGCACTCGGTCTCATTAACCGGCTTGCCGCATATTATCTTCTGGTTGTAGTATTCGCCTGGGTCGATCATATCGCGGGCTGTGTAAAAACCTTCCTTCTCGAATTCATCGTCAACAAGCTTAACGCCGAAAGCTTTCTTATTGCAGAAATACTCAACAACAAGTCCGTCCGAAATAACCAGGTACCTGGTCATCCTCTTCCTGCTGTCGTCCACAGCTACAATAAGGGTATCTGTTGAATTTTCATATACTATCTCATAGGACCTTAAGGCCTCGCCATTTATCATTTCCAGTCCGTCTGCTTTCTCAATGGAAAAGCTACCCAGGGGAGAGTTTGTTTTTCCCTGTGCAACAATGGTTTTCATATCACCCGCCGATGTAAGCGATAGTACGGCGAGCACTGCCAGTGATATTGTTAATATTCGTTTCATACCCTTTTCTTTTTGTTGTTTTTAATGAAAATCATCCGGTGATTCTTATTTTCATAAAAAAGACGACCAAAAAGAAAAGATGTTGCAGACAATCATGTTATTTTTCGTTAACAATTAAAGCCGGCCTCAAAGTGTTGCCAGCAATACTGTGGTGGTTCTAAAAACCTCAGCACCCTCCCGGGCCTGCTGCTGGGGAGCTGCAGGTATCCCCGTCCTCTTTTCCCTCCTCTTCTGAAATTTCAGGTTGACTTATTTTACCGTTATAAGAGATGCTGCTTCTTTTTGCTGAAGATATTGTAAGGTTGGCATCCCCGTTAGGGCTTATGCTAAGCGAGATAAGGTAGTCGTCCGAATCATCCTGAACAGAAAATTTTACAAGGACCCTCTTCCTGCTGTCACTTTCCTCTATCATCAGGTCTTTCATCTCTCCATCGATCCTTATACCTGATTCACCCGGGCTTCCGGATAAATACCTGGTGCCATAAAATGGCAATACAGATGTCACATCATAGATATCCACCTCCAGGTAATAATTGCCACCTGATAAATGCTTTGCAGGGTGACCTCCGCCGGGGTACATATGCGTGGCCTCAAATATATAATTGCCTGAGAAAACAATTTTCTTCATGTTTTCATAACCCTCAACCAGCTTTTGCTCCCTCTCTTTGCGCTTTTCATCTGACCCGGACTCTATAAGGGCACAGCCGGATAAAATAATAGGGATGGCGCATACTAATAATATTATGTTACTGTTTCCTTTCATCACCTGTCCTCCTTTATGCTTTTCTTTTACACATTTTAAACATGTCATCTCAATCCTTTTAAAAAATAATAAATATTTTAATAATAACTTACAATTTGCACATGATAATTATGCTGTTATTAAGTAAATTGACTGTAATCGCAGAGCCCCCGTTGCCTTTTTGCATTTTCCTTCTTACTTTTGCTTTTGACTCTGGATCTTAGTCCTCTGTCTTCACTTCTAATTTCTTACCATGAGTAAATATTTCAAATCAAATGTTGAGAAAGCCTTCCATAGCCAGGCAGGCTCTTACAGTATATCAACAAGGGTGCCTTACATTGTTGTGGACAATTTCCCGAGGCTGGGATTGCTCACATCCCTGAGGTTTATTGAGTGGGTCGCTGAGAATCCGGATGGGGTTATCAGCCTGCCCACGGGAAAAACACCCGAATATTTCATCAAATATGTGAGCTACCTGCTCGATAACTGGGAAAGTGATGAAGTGAGGGATATATTATCCCGCTACGATCTGGGAGATTTGCCCAGGCCGGAAACCCGGGGCTTGCATTTTGTGCAGATGGATGAGTTCTATCCCATTAATCCTGTTCAGCATAACAGTTTCTATAATTATGTTAACCGTTTTTATATAGACCGCTTCAATCTTGAGCGCTCAAACTGCCTTACAATGAATTCTGTAAGCATTAACCTGCCGGACGGGATGCATTACAGGGAAATTTTCCCCGATCTTAGCATAGACCTGAGCCTGCGCTTCAGGGAAGCTAAAACAGCTACCGAGGAGTTACAGCAGAAGGCAATTTTCATGATCGATAACTGGTGCTCTGATTATGAACAGCAGGTGAGGGATATGGGAGGTATAGGATTTTTCCTGGGTGGCATAGGTCCGGATGGCCATATAGCCTTTAATACTAGGGGCTCAGATCTTTTTTCCACCACAAGGCTTACTGCAACCAACTTTGAAACACAGGCTGTGGCTGCGGGTGACCTGGGGGGCATAGAGGTGTCGAGAAACAGGCTGGTGATCACTATAGGACTGGAAACAATAAGCTATAATCCTGGCAGTGTTGCAATAATTTTTGCAGCAGGTGAGGCCAAGGCGGGCATTATTAAAGACGCCCTGGAGAATGAAATGCATACCCTTTACCCGGCAACAGCATTGCAACGTCTGGAAAACAGTGCCTTTTACCTTACGGGTGGTGCTGCATCAGCACTGTCTGACAGGGTGGAAATGTACTACAGGGAAGGCGAATGGACTGAAGAAAAAACGGAGAGAGCAGTGATCGACCTGTGCCATAAACTGGATAAATACTCGCGCAACCTCACACTGGAAGACCTCAGGAAGGATAAATATTGCTCAATGATCCCTGGCCTGGACAGAAAGACTGTTGATAAGGTGGTTGAATCTGTCAGTGGGAAGATCATAAAAGGAATCACAAGGGAGGAGAATAAAGTAATATACCATACCGGGCCACATCATGATGATATAATGCTGGGGATTTTACCTGCATGTATGCGACAGGTACGTGCGGCAAGCAATGACGTACATTTTTGTGTTCTTACTTCAGGCTTTACTTCCGTTACCGACCAGTTCATGGAAAGTATACTGGCCGATACCCTGAAGCTGCTCGATGAGGGGGAGATACAAATGATTTTTTACCCTGATTTTTTCGATGGGGGTTATAAGATCAAATGGTATAAGGACGTGTACCATTACCTCAATGCCACCGCACAGCATAACTATGCCGGTATGAGACGCGGTATATGCCACAGGGTGGTGAGGGGCCTGGTGGAAATATGGCACCTTGAGGATAAACAGCAGATGATTGAAGTCATTAACGTGATCATTAAAACATTGCGTACTTCATATAAGGGTAGTAAAAGCCCGGAGCAGATACAGAAACTGAAGGGGATGGTGCGCGAATTTGAGGAAGAACTGGTCTGGGCCCACTTTGGTGTTCCCATTAAGAACATCCACCACCTGCGCCTGGGATTCTATAAGGGGGATATATTTACCGAACAACCGGAGCATGAGCGCGATGTGGAGCCTATCCTTAATCAGCTCCGCCAGTTAAAGCCGGATATCATCAGCCTTGCACTCGATCCGGAAGGAAGCGGCCCCGATACACACTATAAAGTGCTGCAGGCTATAGCTGCGGCAGTTAAGGAATGGGGCAGGGAAAAGGACCTTACTGAACTGAGAGTGATGGGCTACAGGAATGTCTGGTACCGCTTCCACCCGGCTGAAGTGAATACCATCATACCGGTGTCACTTAATTCAATGGCCGTTCTGGAGAGCTCATTTGAAAAATGCTATGGCAGCCAGGTTCATGCCTCTTTCCCAAGCTATGAGTATGATGGGAAATTCAGTGATCTTACCAGGCGGATCTGGGTTGAACAACTTAAGCAGGTGCAGCTGTTGACCGGTAAGGGCTTTTTCTATGAAAGTGAATTGCCTATATTGAGGGCAACACACGGACTTGTCTATGCCAAAGACATGTCGGCCGATGAGTTCATTGCCATGGCAAAGGATCTGGAAAAACTCATGGAAGCAGCCATATTTTAATTAAAAAGGATGCAGCCTTTTTACCACTGCGCAGAACATTAACTTGCACTGATCGATAATTTATCTATATTTATCCCGTTTTAGCGTACCAAAAACCTAAGCTATGAAAAAGATTCTTTTAACATTAATTGCCATTTGTCTTGTTACAGGACTTATGGGAGGCGGACTGGTTACAAATACTAACCAGAGTGCCAGCTACACGAGGATGATGTGCCGTGATGCCACTGTAGGTGTTGATGCAGTGTACTTTAACCCGGCAGGCCTGACAAAACTGGGCAATGGACTCCACCTGTCAATAAGTAACCAGACTATCGGACAGACAAAGACCATTACCAGTAATTTTCCTTTCCTGGGAGGTGAAAAACCGGTTGAATATACCGGTGAGGTTTCAGCACCCCTGTTCCCCTCAGTTTATGCTGCTTTCAAACTGGGCAAGTTCGTGATCTCGGCAGGCTTTAATCCCATAGGAGGGGGTGGCGGGGCCGAATACCTCGGCGGATTACCATCATTTGAAATGCCAGTTTCAACATTGGTTCCATCATTGCAGAGTCAACTCCTTGAACTCGACGCGGGAGTACAGCTGGCAGGTTACCCCGACCCTATGTTCCGCAATGTGCAGGCATACGCCGCAGATATTACTTTTACCGGGAGTTCGGTGTATTACGGGACCCAGGTGAATTTTTCCTATGAAGTAAATAAAATGATATCCGTGGCACTCGGCGCCAGGTATGTGATGGCAAAGAATACCTACCAGGGGTCTGTGTCAAATGTGACGATCACAGCATCCCCTGATGCCACAACGGGTATTCCAGCACCTTACACTGACAGCCCCGGTAACTACCTGAGGACAATCGCCAGCCATCCTTATGCTGCAGCGGCCGGTGCCGCAGACGAGCTGAATATGACCGCTGCCTACCTTGATGCAGCCACAAACCTTGAAGCTGATGTGGAGCAGTCAGGAAGCGGTATAACACCTATAGTAAGTGTTAACATATCACCAATCGATATGCTTAATATAGCGGTTAAGTATGAGCATAAAACAAAACTGGAGCTGGAAACAACGGTTATTGATGGTAAAGATGCCGGCGGAATGTATGTCGACGGCAGTAAAGTGGTGGCTGATATGCCTGCCATGCTTTCTGTTGGTGCCTCTCTTAACCCGATGGATAAGATACTGGTATCTGCCGGAGTACATTATTTCTTTGACAAGAATAATGACTATGACGGAAATCCCAACCAGGATGTTGAAATGATCGATAAGAATTTTATCGAATATGCACTGGGTGTGGAATACAAGCTCTTCGGACCACTGAGTGTCAGTGCCGGGTACCTTGGCACACAGACAGGTGTTAACGATAATTACCAGAGCGATATCCGCTACAGCCTTAATACGAACACATTCGGAGGTGGCGTGAAACTGTCGCTTACACCTCTTATAGATATTAACCTGGGTGCCTCAATGACAATGTACGACGAGGGAAGTAAGACATATAGTTACCTCCTGGGAGAAATACCTGTACCTGTCACTGAAACCTATGATACCTCAACATGGGTCGTAGCCGTGGGCGTCGACCTTAACTTCTAAGATTGTTTGCAGGCGTGGGCCATGCAGCCCACGCCATGCAACCATCGCTTCCAAAAATTTGTCATACCAGCATGAAGAAACTGGTTTTTATAGTGTTGGTGTGCCTGCACTCAGGACTTTTTGCAGGGGGCCTTGTGACAAACACCAACCAGAGCGCCATGTTCACCAGGTTCCAGTGCAGGGATGCAACAATAGATATCGATGCAGCTTATTATAACCCTGCCGGCCTCGTGCATTTCAGCGACGGGTATTTCCTGTCGGTTAATAACATGTCAATTGGTGAAGTATGGAAGATAGAGAGTGATTATGAGAATTTCACTGATGCCAATAAGGAATTTAACGGCAGGGTGCAGACACCTGTATTCCCTTCTGTTTACACTGTGTACAAAACAGGGCGCTTTGCCTTCTCGGGCAGTGTAAATATAGTATCAGGCAGCGGGACAGTGAATTATAAGAATGGCCTGCCATCCCTCGAAAGACAGGTGTCCGACCTGGTACCATATTACCAGGATTACCTTGATACTCTTATCGCAGGTGATATTACAGATTATGAAATTAATGCAGAATTCAGCCTCAGATCCTTCTTCCCGGGTTTACAGTTCAATGTGGCCTACCTTATTGATAATTACTGGTCAGTGGCCGCAGGTATGAGGATCGTGAGAGGGAAGAATCACTATAAGGGAAGCATAAACAGCATCAGTGTGAGCGGTACCAATGTCGACGGTGTTTTTGAGAAAGACCCCGTTGAATATCTCAGGGCAGTGGCCGAAAATGCCTCGGAACCCACGGCAAACGAACTGAATAACATTGCGGATAATTTAGAAGAACGTATAACAAGGGAAATAGATGCTGTTCAGCTGGGCTATGGATTTACACCGGTATTAAGTGTTAATTATGCCCCTTCACTCTATACTAACTGGGCCGTGAAATATGAATTCAGGACAAAACTGGGACTGACAACGGATATTCCCGATCAGCTCAGGGATATAGTCATTATTGATGGTGATACAGTGCTTGTCGATGGTGCCGAGGTTGTGTCTGATATACCTGCCATGCTATCGATTGGACTGACAAGGAGACCATCAAACAGGTTTATGTTTTATGCCGGGGTACACTACTACTTTGATAAGCCTGTCGATTTTGACGGCTTCGGATCCCTCAGAATGGAGATGATAGAAAAGAATTCCTATGAGCTGGCTTTCGGCGCCGAGTATAAACTCGCAAATGCCCTGAGAATAAGTGCCGGCTGGCTGCGTACAAGGCCGGGAGTGAATGCTAATTACCAGAATGCAACCCGTTTCAGCCTGGCCTCAAATACACTGGGCGGAGGAATAGGCTGGCGCGTATCTGATCTTATCGACTTTAACCTTGGGATATCATATACCCTCTATAAAAGGGATGAAGTTGAATATGAACATACTTCTGAAACACTGGCGCGAAGCACCGATGTGAAAGAGTATTATGATAAAAGAACCTTCGTAATAGCCCTGGGAGTGGATTTCCTCTTTGGTGAGAACTGATCCTCTGAATGAAGGACTTCCACAATAACAAAGCCCAAAAAAATTCTCTTTTTACTTTTGCCCTGTAATGCCTAACTTGCGGTGCTGATTCATACTTCAAAGACGAACTACATGAGGATAATTTTGAGATTAATAAAGACAGGCCTGCCGGGATTATTGATACTGGTTTCATTGCAAGGCTATGCACAGGAAATTGTGAGACCGAACTACGGTCTTAAAAACCCTGAAACAATAGAAGTGGTAAGGGTGAGGGTAAGCGCTGAACAAACACTGGTTGATATGAGTATACAGAACCGGGTGAGGGGTGGCTACTTCTGCATTGATGAAAATACTTTTATAGAAAGTGCCGGTGGAGAAAATTTAAAGCTGGAGAAAGTGAGCGGCTTACCACTCTGTCCCGATATTCATGAATTCAGCTCGGTGGGTGAGAAAGTATATTTTACGCTTGTCTTTGGTAAATTGCCGGAAGATACACCATGGTTTGATATAGTTGAATATTGCAGCGATAACTGCTTTTCAATTATTGCACTTAACATGGATGAGAAAATTAATGAAAGGATAAATGCTGCGTTCAGTGCAATGGACAGGCTTGACCCTGTGGAAGCCATACGAATATTCAGTGATATGCTTCCCGGTATGCAGGCTTCGGGACACGGACTCACAGGATCGGTATACCTTAACCTCGTTGAACTGCTGGCTGCCAATAACAGGGATGATGAACTGCGGAAACTCGTTTCCGAATTCAAAGCATCACCCATGCCCCATAAAGAACGCTACCTCGAAATCCTCAGGGCACTGGGCTACTGAGCCACAGGGTAAGCTCACCACCAGTCAGCCGGGACGCCGGGCAGGCGCACCGGACAACCGGTCCACAGGGCTGCCGTGACACAGGACTACAGGTAAACATATGATAAATCGCATATATTTTTGTATACCAGGAATGCTTTTTCTGATTATATTCGCCTACTGAAAAAAGTGAATAAACCAAAATAAGAAGAATTATGATGAAAAGAATACTGGGTCTGGCTGTTATAACAGCATTGTTAATGGCATGCGGCAATACTGCCGGTGACAGGTCGTCTGCTGCCGAAGCTGATGACGCTACTCAAAGTGTTGCTTTTGCAAGTGTTACAGAAAACCCCGATCAGTACCTTGGTAAAGAAATAACACTCGAAGGCAAGGTTGTACATGTTTGCATGCACAGCGGTAAAAAGATGTATATCGTAGGCGAAGATCCCGATATAAGATTATTCATATCGGCCGGTGAAGAAGTGCCAAAGTTCCCGATGGAACTGCTTGGCAGTGAAATTACTGTTACCGGTGTGTTTGAGCAGATTGAACAGGGAGCTGATATGGAATCAGAACATGTGGGTGAAGAAGGTGAAGACTGTGAAACAGAAGCAGCCATAGCCAAACAGCCTGTACTGGCTGATATGGTGCTTAATTATAAAGCCCATACCATTAAATAAAAGAAATTTTATATTTTTGCGAAGGTCAGGCAGCGCCTGGCCTTTTTTAATTGTATAGTATGAAACTACGTAAACTCAACAGGGTAACCCACAGGGATATAGGCTATCTTATAACAGGAATGACAATAATTTATGCACTTTCGGGTATAGCTCTTAACCATAAGCACGACTTTAACGCTAACTATATAATTGACCAGCGTACATTCACCACTGATATTCAGTTTACACGCGATTCCACAAACGAGGAAAAAGTGTAC
>JBNJHQ010000070.1:0-12720 GCA_051748705.1 Bacteroidota bacterium
AATCCCTATTCTATAGCAGTTTTCTTTTAATGTCTATTTGATATATTTGCGTAATTATAATTGATTATAGGACCCCTCCTGATAATTTACCAATGGAAGTACGCATTGAAGAAAGCTGGAAAAGAAAGTTACAACAGGAATTTGAAAAAGAATATTTTATCCGTTTATCTGAATTCCTCAGGAATGAATACAGGAACAATACAGTATATCCGCCAGGACCAATGATTTTCAACGCTTTCTATAAATGCCCCTTCCCCGGTGTAAAGGCTGTAATTATCGGGCAGGATCCTTACCACGGGCCCGGCCAGGCTCACGGCCTGTGTTTTTCCGTTAATGAGGGAGTCAGGGTCCCCCCCAGCCTGCTAAATATTTTCAAGGAAATAAAAAATGACCTGGATATTGAATGCCATAAAAGCGGGAACCTGGAAAGATGGGCAAAACAGGGAGTCTTACTGCTCAATGCAACCCTGACTGTGAGAGCGCATGCTCCCGGTTCACATCAGAATAAGGGCTGGGAGATATTTACCGATGAAGTGATAAGACTGATAGCCACGGAGAAGGAAAACATTGTATTTTTTCTCTGGGGATCATATGCACAGAAGAAAGGAGCAAGCATTGACCGGGACAGGCACCTTGTGCTGGAGTCGGTTCACCCTTCTCCCCTTTCCGCAAGCCGTGGTTTTTTTGGAAATAATCATTTCAGCCAGTGTAATGAGTTCCTTATTTTTACCGAACAGGAAGCGATAGACTGGCGATAAAAAACCGGCCCGGTGATAGGTCCGATTTTAACTACATAACTGCAATATTTTAATTTTCATATTATCCATTAATCATCTTCAGAACATGAGAAAAGCGATCATTATTATAAGCCTGCTGACAGCTGGCTTAATTTCCAGGGGACAGACTGATTATTATTTCCCGGGACAAAACAATTTTAATCCTGCTATACCCACACCATGTGACTTTCTGGGTTATGATGTAGGATCTCATCATACACGTTATGATGTTATTGTTGAATATATGAAGATACTATCCGAAAAAAGCGACCGTGTGAATCTTGAGATCATCGGACATTCAGTGGAGCTGAGACCACAGATAATGCTTACAATCACCTCGCCGGCTAATCATAAAAATCTTGATGAGATAAGACTCAGGCACCTTGAACTGGCAACAGGCAAAGAATCGCTCACCGACGAACAAAAGAAAGTCCCGCTCATTCTGCAACTTGGATTCAATGTGCATGGAAACGAAGCAAGTGGTGGAGAGGCTTCAATACTGGCAGCATATTATCTCACTGCAGCAGAAGGGGATGAGATTAATAATACACTGGATAATTCAGTTATTTTTATCGAGCCCGTGCTTAATCCCGATGGACGTGATCGCTTTACCACATGGGTAAACATGAACAGGTCCCTCCCACCTCTTGCCGACCCCAATGATCGCGAACATAACGAGGCATGGCCCGGTGGAAGGACAAACCACTACTGGTTTGATCTGAACCGCGACTGGCTCCCGCTCTCACAGGTGGAGAGCAAAAACAGGATGAAAAGGTACCATCTCTGGCTGCCCAATGTTATTACCGATCATCATGAGATGGGGACAAACAGTACATTCTTCTTTGAGCCTACAAAGAAGGGATCTGAGAACCCGATTGTAACTAGCGAAAATTATGAAAAACTGAACAGGCTTTTTGCGGGAGAATATGCAGAAGCGCTTAATAATTCCAGTCACTATTACGATTCAGGCAGGTCCTTTGACAACTTGTACCCCGGGTATGGAAGTACCTATGGTGACCTGCACGGCGGCCTGGCCCTCCTCTTCGAACAGGCCTCATCACGTGGACTGATCCAGGAAACAGACCTTGGATATAGGCTTACCTACAGTCTTGGAATTAAAAACCAGCTGATTGCAGCCCTTACAACAATAAGTACAGCCACAGAGAATCATGAACTTCTTAATGACTATATGAACAGGTTCTTCAGGGATGCCATTAAGGAAGCTGAAAGAGACCCGGTCAAAGCCTATGTTTTTGGCGACAGCCGTGATCAAAATAAGAACATGTATTTTCTTGATCTTTTGTTAATGCATAATATTGAAGTACATACATTAAGCAGTGATATATCAGCAGGCGGCATTGATTTTACTGCCGGTGAAGCATGGTTCGTGCCAACTGAACAGAAGCAGTATAAGATGGTCAGGACTATGTTTGAAGCAACGCCTGAACTCCCCGACAGCCTGTTTTATGACGCTACTGCCTGGGCTATGGTATACAGCTATGGGATACCGTTTGCTTCACTTGAAAAGGCACCGGGTGGAGAAAAGCTATCTGGCCTGCCTGTTACAGAAAGCCGGAAACCGGCCTTCAGCGATTATGGCTATGTTTTTGACTGGTCTGACTACAATTCCGCAATGGCACTTTATTTCATTCAGGACAACGGAATAAAAGCCAGGGCAGCATGGGATGAATTCAGCATTGAAACACAGGAGGGCATAAAAAACTACTCCAGGGGTTCAGTGTTTATACCAGTCCGCTACCAGGATCATGACCCTGAAAAAATCCACAGCCTTATCTCTGAAGCGTCTGAGCTTGCTGAAATAAACATTGATCCTGTTAACAGCTCCGTAACACAGGATGGCCCCTGGCTCGGAAACGGCAGTTTCAGGGCATTGGATAAACCTGGAGTGCTTATGCTGACAGGCAATGGTGTCAGCAGCTCAAATGCAGGTGCGCTGTGGCATTTTTTCGATACGAAAATTTCACTTCCGGTCACTAAGGCAGATCTTGGCCGCTTCAGCAGGATCGATCTTGCTGATTATAACACCCTCATACTACCCTCAGGGTCATATACAGAACTATCAGATCGTGATATAGGCCGGATAAATGAATGGCTGAATAATGGTGGTCATATCATTTCACTTGCTTATGCGTTCAGGTTCCTGGAAAGTTCAGGACTTGCAGAAATAAAATATGACAGCCGCAACCCCGGGGCCAGTGAGAAGAGAATTGACTACGACAGGCTAAGGGGTGAAACGGGCAAACACTCCATAGGAGGCATATTTGTCAGGGCCGATCTTGATACAAGTCACCCGCTTGCTTTCGGTTATGCTGACCGTAATTTAACGGTTTACCGGAATCATTCAATTTTTGTTGACCCGGATGAGGCTTACACATCCAATGTTGCCATCTATACTGATGATCCATTGATAAGTGGTTTCTGCACAGTTGAAAACCTGGAAAAAATGAAAGGCAGTGTTAGCCTCCTTTCCCTTTCAAAAGGGAGAGGCCACATAAGCGTTTTTGTTGACGACCCGGTTTTCAGGGGATGCTGGTACGGTACAAACAGGTTGCTGATGAACGCAATTTTCTTTGGGCCGCTGATCTGAGAAGGTAGCAGGAGATACTATATGCGGGACAGAATGATTATAATTGTGCAAGTGCATAGCTGATCCTTTCCACCAGCTCTTCAGTATCTTCAAAACCGGCTGAAAGACGTATCATGCCCGGATCAGGATACCTGTGGCCCCAAATCGGTTCAACAGGCATCAGGATTGTATGTGCATCGCCCAGCGTGGGAACAAGCTTTATGTGAGGCGATACTGCATCTATGAACCGATCTCTTCGTATGCGCTTTTGCTCATCATCCTTTCCTTCAAAACTGAAAGTGACTATGGCACCATAAGCCTTGTCCATAAAGAGTGCTTTTGCCGTGGCATGGGTGACATGACCGGGCAGTCCCGGGTAATACACTTCAGCTACGGCTCCAGATTTTTCGAGCTCATGGGCTATGGATCGGGCATTATCACATTGCCTGCTAAAACGCAAAGCGAAGGACTGCATCTGGGTTTTAAGACGATAAGCATCATCAGGACTCAACATATGCCCCACCAGCTTACGGTAATCAATGGCTTTTTTCATTATACCGCTGTCATTTCCACATAAAACACCTGCAGTAATATTTCCGTGCCCGCCAAGGTATTTGGTGGCAGAATGGACAACTATATCAGCTCCCATTTCCAGTGGCTTTATTAAATGAGGACTTGCAAAGGTATTATCAATAATTGCCATGGCACCGTAGCGATGTATAATATTTGTTATTTCCCTTACAGGCGCTACAATAAGCATAGGGTTTGATATTACCTCGAAAAATACCAGTGAGGGTCTGATTTTCTTTACTGTCTTTTCAAATTTATCAAGGTCATATGACATGCCGTCAGGACTGAAACGGTGAACATTAACTCCCCGCCTGGCAATAAGTACTGAATCAATGTATGAATCGGTACCACCGTATATTTCAGAATTGAAAAGCCAGGGACCGGTATCAGCCGCTGACTGGAATACAGACAATGCGGTATCAATTGCAGACATACCCGACTGGGTCAGAAGGGCCCATTTGCTTCCCTCCAGTTCCATGATTTCTTTTTCGGCATCTATAACGGTTGGATTTCTGTAGCGTGAATAAATGAAATTGCCGGGGATTTGTTCATTGTCTGATTCAGCCATGAACGCTTCCCTTGTTGTTTCTGCATCTGTAAGTTCAAATCCTGAATCGCGGTAAACAGGCACCCTGGCACTTTTGATTTTGCTGTCTTTCATTTTTATCAGATAATTATTTAAGTAAATAGTCGGGTCTCTTTAAAAATCCAAATTTCATACTTAACAATGAAAATTCCTAACTCCGGATGAATATTAAACCTTTCTCCCGTTTCACGGATTAGCAGTTCGGAAGAATATTGGGAAATTCATCTGCGAACATATATGCATTGGTTAGTCAATAATCCCATTCGTACCAAACAATTAAGCTCTGTAGTGGATATTTTCACCGGCTTGCTTCATATTTTCTTCGCTAAACCCGGCGAGCTTCCACCGTAAGGTGGCAGGCTTGCCCCGGGAATATGTTTGGTGCTGTCAGGATACGTTCAAGCCCTCACCGCTTTAATCAGTGCCCTGCCAGGCACGCCGCAAATAAAAAAGAGTCCCGCGGGACGGGACTCTTTAAAACCAACCAACCTAACCAAAAAACCTAATTTTTGGAAGACTAATAGTGAATTTAATCACATCAGTCATTATACTAAACGTATAAAACCGAAAAATGTTTTAAAAAAATTACTTTTTTTTTATTTGTCATCTATTGGTCCTTCCAGTATAACATCCACTCCCAGTTTCTTCAGCTCCGGTTGTGCGATATATACCAGGTATGTTATTTTATCAGGGCCGATATATGTTGCGTATGTATAATCCTGTTCGCCGGTAGTATATTCTTCGCCATTAATAAACAATGTTATTTCAGCATCAGGGTAAGCCTTTTCGAATCTGTGATATGATGTTTCAGCTCTTGCTGCAATATCACCGTAATTATAACTTCCGCCGCCGGTATCAACCAGAACATTGCTGAAATCAAGGTCAGTGTTATTTTTTATTCTTACATCTGTTGGTCCTTCGGGTGTATGGTTTGGCTTTGTACAGGAAAGTACCAGCAGTGAGACAGTGATAAAGGAAATAAGATATCTCATAAGGCCACGTTTTAATTTTATTAAGCAGACAAAAAAACATACAGGATGGTTGCTCAGGGAATGATTTTTTTTACGGCGTTCACCGGGACCCACCCCACTGTGCCATCTGAGAGTTTTATCTCATACCATTCGCCCAGTTTATCCTCAACCTCAACTTTTGTGCCTTCGTGAATAACAAACAGTTCATTGCCACTGCTTCCAGGCGAACTCGTTCCTGTTACAACAGGTGCAAAGACAATAGCTTCATCATTATCTGCAGTAAGTGCTTTGTTTCTTATTGCCAGGCTAAATGAAAAAATGCTTATAAGGAAGATCACGACGGCCCCAATGAATGTCATCTTTTTGAGCCTGTAGCGTGAGGAAAAGAGATAAACGGCAAGAAGGCCAAGAGAAAGGACAAAGCATGCCAGGCTTAAGGATGCCCAGGCATTTGTATGCATAAGCAGGCTCAACATGTTGAACCACCTGATAAAGAAAATGTCCGGTATTACTTCAAGCTTGTCTGTTGTAAATGTCCTGGCTATCTCAAGGTTATACCTGGCGTCCTCATCAAAGGGTTTTAGAAGCAGTGCCTTTTCATAGTTTAGAATGGCTGAAGGTATATCACCGGTCTTAAAAGCAGCATTCCCTGCATTATAATATAACTTATAGGAAGAATAGCCACCTGCAATTAACTTCTCAAAAATATCAAGTGCCTCACTGAAATTATCATTACGGTATTCCTCAAGAGCCTTCTCGTAAAGTGCTGTTTCCTCTTTTTTCTCTTCAGCCGCCAGGCAGGGAAGAAAAATAAGTAAAATGCTTATCATTATAATGGCTCGCTTCATAGCCTCCTGGATATTATTTATTTTCAATTTCCTTGATGATCTTCTCAGCTATCTGGTACATATCGTCGGCTGTACTTATGTCCGGGTCGGGCGAATACCTTGAGTATTCACATTTTCCAATGACCTCCTTCAGCCGGTCAATCAAAGCAGGTTCAAGTTTATTCTTTTCAAGTATCCTGTTAACGCTATCAATACTCATTTCAGACAGTGATATATTATATTTATCGCCCAGGTAGCCCCATATTGCTTTCAACAGTTCAGCATAAAATCCTTCAGTATCTGATTTTTTAAGACATTCCGCTGCCTGTTTGAGTCGCCTCGAAGCAAGCCCCGCTGCCTTCCTGTTTCTGACCCTGGCTATGTCTGAATTCCTCTTGATCCGCTCGCGCCATATTATTATTAGTATAATGAATAATAACAATATACCGGGATAGGCATAGAGGAAGGTATTATTTTTCAAAAGTATATGTTGTCCTGATCGCAGATTTGGCCGGCCCGTTATAATATACCTGATGTCTTTACCAAGGAAACGCACGTTTTCCTTTGAGACACCTCCATAGACGCGTGCTCCCTCCTCTGTTTCATCTCCCTGTAAAACAACGACCCTGTGTGAGCCTGATTCAAGAGTTTTGTATTGACCGGAGGATGGGTCAAAATAACTGTATTGAACCGAAGGAATTGTAAATTCGCCATGATATCTGGGAATCAGCACGTATTCAAATACCCTTGACCCTGATGTTCCTGATACAGAAGTACGAAGATCAGAGCTTATCTTCGGCTCGTATATCTCTATATCAGGGGGAAGCTTAAGCTCAGGAGCTGAGATCAGTTTCAGGTTACCCTGTCCCTCAAGTACCAGCCTGTAGGTAAGGGCATTATTAACACCAACCGTATCTGCACTTATACCAGATGACAGGGTGAATTTACCCACAGCACCATCGAAACTTTCAGGTTCACCTGGTGGCAGGGCTTTAACCTTAATTTCAACAGGCAGGCTGGCTATCATTTTCGGGACTGTCGTAAAGCTTGAAAAGAAATCACCGAAGAAAGGATCATTTGATCGTGACTGCTGCTGCAGGAGAACAGTGAGCTCAGCAGGCTCAATAGTTATCGTACCTGTTCTTTGAGGATAAAGGAGGAATTGTTGCAATACTCCCGTACCGTAAATGCTCCCCTTAACATTTTCTCTTTCAAGGTTCCTGAGTGGTGGTGTTTCGATATCTTCCTTAAGAAAACTCTGAAAATCAGGATATTTTACTTCCTGTATACCGGAGAGGTTTACACGTGAATATATTTTCAGGCTTGCCACCACCGATTCACCGATAAATACCTCTCTCCTGTTAAGCAGTAACCTGGTATAGAGATCAGAAGAGCTCACACCCTGTGCAGACTGCTGATCTGTGCCGGCATCCTGATCCCCGGAACGGCTTACAGCACTGTCTTCACCCACAACTTCAATTTCCACTTCGTCAGACAGGTATTCCTTATTCCCGACCGTGTACTTAGCCGGCGCTATGGTAAAATTACCTTCTTTTGTAGCCTGTAAATAATAAGTGTACTTATTGGAAATACTTGAGGTAAGCTTCCCGTTGATAATCTGTGTGCTCTGGCTGAAGGATGTCTGGGGACCCGACAGAATGTAAAAATCTTTCATTTCAGGCGCTTCAAAATCGCCGTTCCTTGAATTGGCTGTCCAGCTAACCATGAATTGTTCACCAACAGCGACAACTGAAGGAGCTTCAGCTTTAAGTGTTATATCCTGTGCAAAAAGGCTGTAAGAAACCAGAACCTGTAATAATATTATAATTATTTTTCTCATTGGCGCTTACCAGTTTTTAAGAGTTCTGACCCTGGCCCTGGCGGCCTTTTCTTTCTTTACTTTCTCCTGCACTTCTTTTTCATTTTCGGCCAGTGCCTGTAATAATCTCTCAGCATCTTCCCTGGACATCTGTTGTTGCTGTTGCTGTTGCTGTTGCTGTTGCTGCTGCTGATCCTGGTCCTGTTCCTGATCATCCTTCTGCTGCTGATCTTCATTCTCATCCCGGGACTCTTCGTCCTGCTGTTGATCCTGGTCCTGCTGCCGGTCATCCTGCTGCTGCTGATCCTGTTGTTGCTGCTGCTGATCCTCTTGCTGCTCAAGAAGGTCCTGTGCGTAGGCCAGGTTATATTTCGCCTTCATATTGGATGGGTCTTTTCTCAGGGCGTTCTTATAAGCCTCAATGCTTTCCTCTATTTTTCCTGATTTGAGCAGTGAATTACCCATATTATAATATGATCCTGCCAGCATCTCCCTGTTAACTTCCTGCTCTGATAGTTGCCTGAAGTTATCCAGGGCTTCTTCATATTTCTCCTGTTTGTAAAGGGCATCACCCAGGTTGAATATAGCCTTATTAAATGAAGGATCGGAATCAACAGCCCTGCGATACAGCATTTCCGAGTCCTCAAAATTTTTCTCCTCGTAGTCCCTGTTACCCTGCCTGGTATATTTCTTATACTTCTGCCCTGCCAGGGGAGTCATGTAAAGCAAGACCAGGATGAGGCCCGTAAATATTTTATATGTCAACTTATACCCGTACATCGAAAAGATTGATTTTACTTAATTTCCTGTTTCTTCGCTCCATAATAAGTATATCCAGTAAGAGACAGATCAGGGCCAGTGCCGCAAGGACCTGGAACTGGTCATCATACTCGGTATATATCGTACCTTCAAGCTCCTGCTGTTTCATACTGCTAATTTCGTCAAATATTGTGTTCAGACCAATATTTGTATTACTTGCTCTTACATATCTACCGCCGGTGGCAAATGCTATCTCCCTGAGTATATCTTCATCCAGCCTCGTAATAACCGTATTACCTTCATTATCTTTGAGATAATCCTTACGACCACCGCTAATGACAGGCACCGGTACTCCTGCAGCCGATCCAATCCCTATGGTATGAATTACGATCCCTTTTTCTGATGCTTCCTCTGCCAGGGGCAGCGGATCTTCTTCATGGTTCTCCCCATCAGTTATAATGATCAGTGCCTTGCTCTCATCCATGGCCGGACTGAATGAGCTCATACCCAGACTGATGGCCGAAGCAAGTGAGGTACCCTGCCTGGGAACCACTCCCGGGCTGATGGATGCCAGAAACATTTTTGCTGAAACATAATCAGTTGTTACAGGTATCTGCGTATAGGCATCGCCTGCAAAAACTATGAGACCTATCTTATCGTCGCGCAGCTTGTCTGCCAGGCTTGATATTGCCTGTTTCGCACGTTCCAGCCTGTTTGGTTGTATATCTTCAGCCATCATTGAATTGCTAACGTCAAGGGCTATGATGACCTCCACTCCTTCCCTCTTAACCTCTTCCAGCCTTGATCCGAACTGGGGCCTTGCAATCAGGAATATAACAAAGACAAGGGCCGTTAACTGCAGGAAGAACTTTAAATTCTTCCTGAAAAACGAAAATTCAGGGATCAGGCCTTTTATAAGGGACTGTTCACCTGCAGTTTTGATCTTTTTCCTGCTTAGCCTGCTGTTAAAAACCATAATAACAAGCAGTACCGGTATCAACAGTAGCAGGTACAGATATTCAGGATTATGGAATTTAAACAACTGCATATTTTCTCTATAAAAATTTACGTAATACGGTATATCTTAAAAGAATCTCCAATAACAACAGGCCGGCCATAATAAGAGCCAGAGGCATGAATTCTTCTCTTTTACGGCTCAGTTCCTGCACATTAATCTTTGATTTCTCCAGCTGGTCAATCTCACTGTATATCTCAGTCAGGCTTTCGTTGTCAGTAGCCCTGTAATAATTACCTCCTGTCATCCCGGCTATCTCTTTGAGCACCTCCTCATCTATCTCCACCCTCATGTCACGATAACGTATACCGGCTGGTGTCTGTACCGGGTAAGGAGCCATTCCCCGGCTGCCCACCCCTATTGTGTAAACCCGCACGTCCATTGTTTTAGCTATTTCCGCAGCTGTTACCGGTGCAATCTCTCCCCTGTTGTTAACCCCATCGGTGAGCAGTATAATTACTTTGCTTTTGGCATCTGAATCTTTTATCCTGTTGACGGCGGTGGCAAGTCCTAATCCTATTGCCGTACCATCTTCAATCATACCGCTCTGCATCTCCCTCAGCAGGTTGATGAGAACCGCATGATCGGTAGTGAGCGGACACTGTGTAAAACTTTCACCACTGAATATTACCAGTCCTATCCTGTCGTGTGGACGTCCGCTAATGAACTCGGTGGCTACATTTTTAGCAGCCTCAAGCCGGTCCGGTTTGAAGTCGCGTGCAAGCATGCTGCTGCTGATATCCATAGCCATTACTATATCTATACCCTCCGTGGATACATCCTCCCAGTAATCAGTCGATTGTGGGCGGGCTATTATAATTATAAGAATGGCAATAACAATCATCCTGAAAGCAAAAAGTATATGCCGCAAATAAGTACGCCAGGAGCCTGCCATATCACGCAGTTGCTCCACGGCACTGAAAGTAAGGGCAGGTGATGTTTTTTGCTGCCTTATCAGGTAGAATACTACAAGTAAGGGTATTACCAGCAGCAGCCAGAGATATGCGGGATTTGCAAAAGTAATATTACTCATCGGCTTCCTCCTTTCCTGCTTCTGTGTCCCCTGTGTTCTCGACCCTTTCTGCCTTCTCTGCAATCCCTGCCTCTTTGACCTCCTCTGCCTTCCCTGCTATCCCTGCCTCTTTGCCCTTCTCTGCAATCCCTGCCTCTTTGACCTCCCCTGCTTTCTCTGCTACAGTCTCTTCACGCCTGTAAGTTGCCTTTACGAACTCTCGCCCATCTGGTATTGCCTTGCTGTTAATTTGAGCAGTATGCTCATATTTTGCAAATTTTGACAGGTCTGCATTCTTCAGTATGTTTTTCAGGCAGAGTACCTGGCCATCTTCAATGTCACTTTTACCAAGGCTTTTAATTATCTCCCCGGAGGTCATCTCCGGGGCTGGAATAGCATATCTCATCTCCAGGTAATACCTCAGTATATCAGTAAGTTCACTGTAGAATTCCTTTATTTTACCGGCCTGCCACAGACCTTTCTTTTCCAGCTTATCAAGTTCCCTTAAGACAATTATATGGATAGGCTCATCCGGCATGGGCGGTCCCTTTTCTTCCTCCTTCTTTGCCTTACGGGGAAAATACTTATAAACAAGCCAGCCGGTAACAATTGCAACAAGCACGAGAAATACCCATGGAAGGATCTCACCTGCTCCATATCCGACTTTTTCAGGTCCCACAATATCAAAAATTACCTCACTTGAGTCCGGGGGTGCTATATCAACCCTGTTGACCCTGAGTGGAACATAATCACTGTAAAAGGCCTTTTTCCCCTGAGGCGTTTCATATTCAGTGTAAAAAGGGGGAATCTGGTAATATCCTGTATCAAATGAAGTGATTGTAAAACTCTTACTGAGTGTTATTTTCCCTGTTTCGGAATAGGTGGTATCAATTTCAGACTGGGACACTATCTCCAGGCCGTTGTACAAAGTATCTGAATAAGCTGGTATTGACAGCCTGATATCTGCAGGCTGGGTTATTGTAACACTGTAATCCACCTGGTCGCCGAGGTATATATTTGCAGAGTCAAGTTGCGCTTTTACTGTCACATCCTGGCCGCCAAGCGACAGGCAAAAAAGAAGTGATAGTATGAATGAAAATAATTTTCTCATCATGACCTGTGCTTAAAAAGATTCATGAGAGGCCTTACGTAATCCTGCCCTGTGAAAATATCTACGTAATCAACACCGCATTTTTTGAAGAGATCTTCCAGTTTCGTCTTTTGCATCAGCCATCTCTCAGCGTATTTTTGCCGAACCGCTTTTATGGATGTGTCAACCCATATACTACTGCCTGCCTCAGGATCTGCAAGATACAGCAGACCCATATCAGGAAGCTCCTTTTCCATAGCGTCACTCACCCTGAGGCCTGCTATATCATGTTTATTGGAAGCTATCCTCAGTGAACGTTCAAAATCGGGTGCCATGAAATCTGATATAACAAAGGCAGTGCATCGTTTCTTGATAGCATTGGTGAGATATCTGAGAGCTTCGTCAAGCGATGTTTTTCTGCTGCGTGGATTGAAGTCAAGCAGTTCCCTGATGATCCGCAGTATATGTTTTCTTCCTTTTTGCGGGCTTATAAATTTTTCAACAGTATCAGAGAAAAATATTACCCCTATTTTATCATTGTTGTTAATGGCTGAGAATGCCAGTAATGCTGCTATTTCAGTTATCTGTTCCCTCTTGTAGGAACCCCTGGTTCCGAAATTACCTGAACCGGATACATCAACCAGGAGCATAACGGTGAGTTCCCTTTCCTCTTCAAACACCTTAACATAGGGATGGTTGAAGCGTGCT
>JBNJHQ010000071.1:0-12503 GCA_051748705.1 Bacteroidota bacterium
AACAGTATTGTGGGTTTTGCCAACCTGCTGAATGACACTAAGGCTTCAAATGACATGAGGGCAGAATACGTGGAATATCTTAACCAGAATACTGAAAAACTGCTGCAGGTTATTACCGATATTATCGACCTGAGCAAGCTTGAGAATAATGAAATTGATATATGCTATAACCCGGTAAGATTAAATTCCATACTTGAATATGTAGAGGAGTATACCCTGAACCTTATTAAGCGAAGCGGTAAAGAGATCAGTTTCTCGGTCCAGAAAGCTCTTCCCGATGACAGGGACATCGTTTATTCCGACGATCTCTGGCTTAAGAGGGTATTTCGGCACCTGCTGGATAATGCCGTCAAATTCACCAGGGCCGGAAAAATAGAACTCAAATCCGCCCTTGTGGGTTCATCCATAATGTTTACGATAAGGGATACCGGCATCGGTATAAGTAAAGAAAACCTTAAGAGCATTTTTGAGCAGTTCAGGCAGGAAGAGGATGGCCATCACCGGTCCTTTGAAGGCCTCGGGGTGGGATTGACCATGGCAAGCAAAGTGGTGGAGAATATGGATGGATATTTATGGGTGGAATCAGAAAAGGGCAAGGGATCAGAATTCTTTTTCACAATACCCTACAGGCCGGTTGACCTGTCTGCTTTCAGGGAAGCTGAAAAGAAAGCAGATGAATTCGTGATAAGCAAGGACTGGACAGGGAAAACAATACTTGTGGCAGATGATGAAATTGATACCCTGAGATATCTTAACGGGGTCCTTTCCGGAACAGGTATCAATATAATACATGCCCGCTCACAGCTGGAAATAACTGATATATTGAAAGGCAAGGAAAAGATTGATCTTGTCCTGATGAATATGGAGATGCAGGAAGCAGGTGGCGCGGAAGCTTTAACAAAGATAAGGGAGGTTAACAGTGGTATTCCCATTGTGGCCCAGACCTCCTTCATAATCAAGCAGGATCATGATGATCTGATAAATGCCGGATGCAGCACCTGCCTGGTGAAACCTGTAGGCCATGAACAGCTCCTGTCTGTAATTTCAGGATTTCTTGGGGGTGAATGAGTAGCCTATACACAGACATAACTGTCAGCATACATTATTAAGCGGTCATATTTTATTACTATTTTTGGAAGTTCAAGCAAGTATTGACATGCCGGAAAAGATGTATGCAGATATTATTTTGCCCCTGTCGCTCGATGAAGTGTACACCTATGGTGTACCGCATGAGATAAGCAGGAAGCTTAAGAGGGGTATGGCTGTTACAGTGCCTTTCGGTACAAAGAACAGGTATACCGGCATTGTATCCAGGATACATAAGAATAAACCAGGCATAGCAAAAATCAAGGACGTAAAGGAGATTTCTGAAACAGGACTTTTCATTCCAGCTGATATGCTCGAATTGTGGCAGTGGGTGAGTGAATATTATCATTGCTCTCCCGGTGAACTGATGAATGCTGCAATCCCTTCAGCCTTGCTTGCAAGGGATGAGGCAGGTTCTTTCAAATCAAAAACAGAAACAATGATCGGCCTGGCAGGAAATTTTACAGAAGGAGAATTATCTGACCTTCTGGATGACCTGCAAAAGACACCGGCCAGGTACCGGCTTGTGATGACCTTCCTTGATATGAGCTCTGATGACAATGATAACCGCAGGGACAGAGTATCAAAAAGCGAGCTTTTAAGGAAGTCAAAAAGCTCCTATTCGGTTCTTAATAAGATTATTGAAGCTGGTATTCTGGAAGAAACAACAGAGGAAGTGTCGAGGTTTGCCGGTGACCATGCAATAGAGGGCAAACTCAAGAAGCTCAGCGCTCACCAGGCGGAGACTCATGACAACATATGTTCCCTCCTCAAGGAAAAGAATACAGTTCTGCTTCATGGTGTCACTTCCAGCGGTAAAACGGAAATATATATTCATCTCATTGATGAAGCACTTAAAAGAGGTGAAAAAGTACTCTACCTCCTGCCTGAGATAGCCCTTACCACCCAGATAATTGACAGGTTGAGATCTTATTTCGGAGATATGGTTGGTATTTATCATTCAGGCCTTAATGATAATGAGAAGGCGGAGGTATATAAGAGGATATCCGGCACTTCATCCCTGGGGGAATACAAAATTTTACTGGGGGTAAGATCATCTGTATTTCTCCCGGTGAATAAGCTCGGGCTGATAATTATTGATGAGGAGCATGACAGTTCATATAAGCAGTTTGACCCGGCTCCACGCTATAATGCAAGAGACACGGCCATTATGAGGGCTCATTTCTGTGGTGCCAGGGTTTTGATGGGATCGGCAACACCATCGGTGGAGTCGATGTACAATGCTGAAACGGGGAAATACGGATATGCACACCTTGACAGGAGATATGGTGATATTAAAATGCCTGAAATCATCCTTACAGACTCAAACGAAGCTTACAGGAAGAAGACAATGATATCCCATTTCACACCGGTGCTTGTTGAGGCAATAGAGGATGCGCTGAACAGGGGGCAGCAGCTTGTATTGCTTCGTAACCGGAGGGGCTTTGCGCATTCTGTCATCTGTGCCGACTGTGGGTGGACACCCGTCTGCCCCAATTGTTCGGTAAATTATACCTACCATAAGAATATAGGCCGCTTATACTGTCATTATTGCGGCTCATGGGATTCACCGCCTGCCAGGTGTGCCGCCTGCTCATCGACGAATATCAAGATGATAGGATTCGGAACTGAAAAGGTGGAAGACGAAATATCCATATTATTCCCGGATGCAAAGGTTAAAAGAATGGATTATGACAGTACCAGGAAAAAGGGATCGGTCGAAAAGATAATAAAGGATCTTGAAGAGGCAAATACAGACATTCTTATAGGCACACAGATGATATCGAAGGGACTGGATATAGAGAACCTCACCCTGGTTGGTATCCTGAATATTGACGGAATGCTTTTTTATCCAGATTTCAGGGCTCATGAGAGGTGTTTCCAGCTGGCCTCACAGGTCAGTGGGCGTGCAGGGAGGAGAAAAACCAGGGGAAGGGTGATAATCCAGACTGCCAATCCCCTTCACCCCGTTATGAAGCAGATAATAAGCAATGACTATGAAAGTATGTACAGGAGCCAGCTTGAGGAGAGGAAGGAATTCTCTTACCCCCCGTTCACCAGGCTTATCAGGATATATATTAAACATAAAGACAGGGAAGTGGTCAACAGGGCTGCTGAAATTATGGCTGTAAATTTGAGAAAGGTGCTGGGCGACAGGGTGCTGGGACCTGAATTCCCGCCTCATGCCCGGATACAAAACTTGTTTATCAAATCCATACTGCTGAAAACAGATAAAAGAAAGTCCTACAAGCAGACCAGGGAATTGATAATGAGAATTTCCGGCTTATTGCATGCGAAAGCCGGGTTTTCATCATTGAGAATATATTCGGATGTTGATCCCCAATAAGTTCCACCTGCGTTGATGTAAGGGAAATGTTTGCTTTTTATCCTGTTTTTATCTTCCCGGCGAGCGTAAAAAGATTCTTTACCATTATGTCCCAGCTGAACTTATTCTTTTCTGCTTTTATCCCTTTTACAAATTCGTCATACCTCTTATTCCTGAAAAAGTCAAGCAGGGCTCCTGCCACTTCTCCCGCTTCGGGCCTGACAACGTAACCACCTTTACCATGGGGGATGATCTCCGGCAGACCTCCTACATTGCTAACGAGCATAGGTTTATTGAAATGGTAGCCAATCTGGGTAACGCCGCTCTGGGTGGCCGACCTGTAAGGCTGGGCTATTATATCCGAGGCGCAGAACCAGTTAGCCACATCACTGTCATTCACAAAATGGGGATGTATTATGACATCCTTCACCAGGCCGAGTTTTTTTATAAGTTCATCATAGGGCTCCTTCGGTACATAAAATTCACCGGCTACCAGGAGCTTTGTTTTCATCTGCCTGAGCTCCCCGCTGGCAAAGGCATTGATCATTATGTCGAGGCCCTTGTATTCCCTCACAAGGCCGAAAAACAAAATATACCTGTAGTCCGGGTCGAGCCCCAGGTTTTCCAGGGCAGCTTCGCGGCTGATGCTTTTGCCGAAATTATCAAAAACGGGATGAGGTGAAAAGATCCTGGGCTTTGCACTGTCAAAGGTCTCAAGTTCCTGGAGGACTGATCGTGACATGGCTATAAAGCCATGGACCGAGTTTACGAAATAAGCTGTCAGCACCCTGTCACCCGGCCTCTTTTCATGTGGTATTATATTATCCAGCAGGGAGATGATTTTTGTATGCCCGTTCTTCCTGATTATTCTCGCTATGGTACCCAGGCATGGTGCCATAAACGGCAGCCAGTACCTTAAGATCACCAGGTCGGGTTTTTCTTTTTTTATCCTCAGGCCTACCTTCAGCCAGTTGAGCGGCCATATCGAATTGACGCTTCTTTTAATCTCCAGGTACCCGGGAGCTGGTGACCCTGAATACTGTGTCTTTCCCGGGAAGAGTATGCCCGGGTATTGCAGTGAGAAAGTCTCAATCCTTACACTGTGCCCGGCCGCCTGTATTTCACCGGCCAGTCTTTCATTAAAAGCAGCCAGTCCGCCCCGGTAAGGGTGGCTTGTTCCTATGAATATTATTTTATCCATAAATGAGCGGCCTGATATGTGAGTATGTATTTAATACGAAGATCAGCTTGACAGCACATCAGCTATTTCCAGCAGGCTCTGGTTTACATTTTTATGCAATTTTATTGCTTTTCTGAAAGGGACAAGTGCAATTTCGTTGTTTTGTATCCCTACCATTGAGCTTTTCTGATCATCCATAAGGGCTTCCACGGCAGCATAACCCAGCCTGCTGGCTGTCACCCTGTCGAAAGCAGAGGGTGAGCCGCCCCGCTGAAGGTGACCCAGCACGGTTATCCTTATATCATAATTAGGATAATGTTCCTTCACCCTGTTAGCCAGTTTGTAGGCACCGCCTTCCTGGTCTCCTTCCGCCACTATCACTATATTGCTGGCTTTCTGCCTCCTGCCGCTTTCGAGCAGCCGGTTGAGCTTCTCCACCTCGTTGTTCTGTTCAGGTATGATAATGGCCTCGGCACCTGATGCTATTCCGCTTCGCAGGGCAATAAAGCCTGCTTCTGCCCCCATCACTTCAACGAAAAACATCCTGTTATGCGCACTTGCAGTGTCCCTTATCTTGTCAACAGCTTCCACTACGGTGTTAAGGGCCGTATCATAGCCAATGGTATAGTCAGTGCCGTAGAGGTCATTATCTATCGTTCCGGGTATGCCTATCATGGGGATGTCAAATTCCTCATTGAAAATACGGGCACCGGTGAATGTACCGTCACCGCCGATAACTATTATACCGTTAACCCCGATCTCCTTCATATTATTATAGGCAATCTGCCGCCCTTCTTCAGTTTTGAATTCCATGCAGCGGGCTGTTTTAAGGATGGTTCCTCCCCGTTGTATTATGTCACTTACATCGTGGCTCCATAGCGGGGTAAATAATTTTTCGATCATTCCACTGTAACCCTCCTTTATGCCTATAACCTCCAGCTTATTATATATGGCTGTCCTGGTGACAGCCCTTATTGCGGCATTCATTCCCGGTGCATCTCCTCCCGAAGTCAGAACAGCTATTTTACTTATTTTTGCCATTATCGAATCTAATTTTTTTTGAGCTACAAAGGTAATCCTTTACTGGTATTATTTCCTCTTTCTCCTGTCATTTCAATCCTTTCTGCCACTTTTTTTATAAGCCATTTTGGAGTCGATGTTGCACCGCAGACACCCACCGAGGATACACCATCGAACCATTCATCTTTAATTTCTGATGTGTCTGAAATGAAGTAAGTTTCAGAATTAATTTTTGAACATACATCAAACAGCATCCTGCCGTTCGAACTGCTTTTACCGCTTACAAAAACAATCACTTCATGGGAGGAGCAGAATTTTTCAAGTACAGGCTCCCTGTTTGCCACCTGCCCGCATATGGTATTGTTCACCTCGAGCATCCTGGAGGGTTCATGACCGGCTTTTTCATAAGCCTTCCTGATCTCGCTGATAATTTCTGTGTATTTTTCCCTGCTTCTGGTGGTCTGGGAAAATATCTCTGCGGGCCTGTTATAATCTATTTTAGCAATGTCTTCCAGGTCTGAAATAAGTATTGAGTTTCCCCCTGTCTGTCCCAGCAGTCCAATCACCTCGGCATGCTCCTTTTTGCCGAAAATTATGTTCTGCACCTTGCCACCCATTTCTTCGTAATGTTTGCGGATCCTTTGCTGTATCCGTTTTACTATGGGGCATGTAGCTTCAATTATCTCAATATTGTTCTTACGGGCAATGGCGTATGTCCCGGGCGGTTCCCCGTGGGCCCGTATAATCACTTTAGCATTACGTAGCTCCCTGAACTGTTCATGGTTAATGGTCTTCAGTCCCAGTTCTTCCAGTCTCTTTACTTCAGCTTCGTTATGTACAATATGCCCCAGGCTGTATATTTCCTCACCCGAGAGCAAGGCCTGCTCTGTCAGCTTAATGGCGTTTTCAACACCGAAACAAAAACCTGAATATTGTTCTATCTCCACCCTCATCGAGCAAATTTTTGTTTTAAAATTTTCCTGAACCATTCCATCTGCTGTTTAACCGTCATATCCGTGTTATCAAGCACATAGGCATCATCAGCTTTACGGAGCGGGCTTATCTCCCTTCCGGAATCAATCATATCCCTCTCGGCTATGTTGTCCAGAACATCTTTAAATTCAGCATTAATGCCTTTTTCCTTAAGTTCCTTATACCTTCTCTCCGCTCTCACCTCTACTGTTGCTGTCATGAATATTTTAATATCAGCATCGGGGAATACGACTGTACCTATATCCCTGCCGTCCATAACAATACCTTTCATCATGCCTGTTTCCCTTTGCATTTCCACAAGCCTGTCCCTTACGGTCTTTAATTTACTTATAAGGCTTACCATTGATGTAACTTCGGCCTGCCGTATCTCCGATTCAACATTCTCACCGTTAAGATAAGTTTCATATTCCTCACTGTCAGGATTGTATTTGAATCTTATATCAATATCATTTATGCTCTCACCAATTTCTTCTTCCTTCAGGTTTTGCCCTTTGATATAGCCCATGCGTATACAGTACAAAGTTACGGTCCTGTACATTGCCCCGCTGTCAATGTAGAAATATTTCATTTCCCTGGCTATTGCTTTGGCAAAAGTGCTTTTACCACAGGAGGAATAACCATCAACGGCGATAATAAGTTTCCTGTTCATGTCTTTTTATTAGAAATGCAAAGTTAAGAAATTCCTCTCATTTTAAGCTGTTGAACAGGGAGGGTTTAAGCAAAAGGGAGAAACTGGTTGAAGAACCCGCGATATGATACTTTGCCCTGCTGATCATAATTTCAAAAGAGGAAGTTTTTATGCCTGCCCCCAGGCTGAACCCGACGGTTGCCGATCTCATGTCAAACATCAGTTCCCTTCTTCGCTGATAATTAAATCCAGTGGTGATAAAGAAATTTTCAGTGGGCATCAGCTCGGCCCCGAAAATCAGATGGCGCATGATATTTTCAGCTATTTCACCTGCTTTTGAGAGTGGAGGATCGTCACCGGCTTTTGTGGAATATGTATGCAGCAGGTCATATTTCTCAAGGTGCCTGGCGGTCAGGCTGAACCTCAGGGGGGCATGCTTCAGGCCTGTGCTTATACCTGCAACAATCTCAAAGGGTAATTTCTCCCTTACCCCACTGTAGGTTGTGAGCTGGAATCCACTGTTTCTTATGACAATCCCGGCATTTATCATCCCATCATTGCTTTGATAAAAGGCCCCGAGATCAATTGCGAGACCGAGCGATACATATGATTCAAGCTGGCTTATTACCGGCTTCAGGTTAACACCAACAGTGAATGAAGAGTCAAGCTGCCTGGTATAAATTATGTTGAAGGCATATTCCGAAGCATTGAAATAACCGCTTCTGTTACCTGCTTCGTCAGCCCTGTCGAACCTTCCATAGTTAAGATAGTTTATTCCCGCCGAAAATGTTCCTGAACTGTCTGTATGGTGACTGTACATTATTGAACCGTAATTAATGCCTGCGAAATAATTCAGATAGTTCAGGGCAAGACTGCCATGACTTTTTGATCCTGCCAGGGCGGGGTTGAACATTGCTCCTGATGGATCGTTGCTGAGGGTTGAAACATTGAATCCGCCAAGTGCGGACATATATGCATTGGGGCTCAGATTAAGGAATTCATAAACATTGTCTCCCCCTGTTTGAGCATTTGCGTTAATTATACAGGATGACAGGATCAATATTACGATCACTTTTTTCATAAGAGCCCGGTAAAGGAAACGATCAATGCTGGTTAAACGGCTATAAAGAATTAATATTATGGCTTAAAGATAGGCGTAAAAAAGCTATTTAAGGCTCAGGGATAATAATTTTTGGTCCGCCAGGTATTCTGACAGGCACAGAACAGAGGTCGGGCTTACAGTACTAAGCAATACTCCGTGAGGCAAATGATCTGTTCACAAAATTTATTACAAGATATACCAATGCCGATATTGTTATTCCAAAAATAATAGGATCCAGCTCCAGTGGCAGCTTAAGCCCGGACACAATAAGACCGAAAGTAACTGAACCGCCTGAAATCATCGACCATAACGAAGCCAGCTTATCAGGTCTCCTGGTAAAAAGCGCTGCCACTACCGGGATTATCATTCCTGACACCATAAATGAATATGAATGAAGCATCAGTTCCAGCACATTGGGCATCTTCATTGCCAGTACCAGGGCTGTTATCCCGATAATAAGGGTAAATAGCTGGGAGAGCCGCAGGCTGTTTTTTGAATCGTGTTTCCTCAGTATGTCCGTTATAATATTACCGGATGATGCCATCAGGCAGCTGTCGGCTGTCGACATGATGGCTGAAAAGTAGGAAGCCAGTACAATACCCATCAGTCCCACCGGTAGCAGTGTCCTCAAGAGTGCCGGCAGGCCCATTTCCGGGTCTATCATTTCACCGCTGGCAAAATCAGAGAGCAAACCGGCATCAAGTGCTACTCTTGCAAACATACCCAGTATGACCCCGGTGAATGCCATTACGGGATATTCGAAGAAGCCTGCTATGACCCATGCTTTCTGTGCTGTTTTCCTGTCTTTTGCGGCATATATTCTCTGGTACAGGGTCATCCCGATAAACCATATGGGGATTATTGTAAACATCCAGTTCAGTATCTGCTGCCAGCTTACATTATTGAGCTTCAGGAACTCGGGAGCCACAGTCTCCCTTATTGCCTCAAAACCGCCAAGCTTAATATAACTGATTGGTATACCAATGAATATGAGTCCCGAAAGCAGGATAATCCACTGGATGGTATCGGTGTAGATAACCGCTTTCAGTCCTCCCACAACCGTATATGTTACAGCAATGATCCCCATTATCAGCAGGGCCTGGTTCAGGCTCAGATCAATGAAGGTTGCTGATGCAAGCTTTGCCCCGGCCAGGATCTGTGAGCTTGTAAAACCGAGATAGCCAATTGCTGATATTACACCGGCAATGAGTGCCACCCTCCTGTCATATATTGTTTCAAGAAACTGTGGAAAGGAAAGAAGACCCTTTGATCTTGCAAGGTCAGATACCTTTGGTATGAGCAGTACTGCACTGAGCCATGCTCCAAGGAGCCCGGTAAAGAGAAGCCAGCTGCCCGAGATGCCCATTACAAAACCAAGACCGCCAAGACCTATGGAGAACCCCCCTCCCACGTCAGTGGCCACAACGGAAAGGCCAATATGAATGCTGCTCATCTTGCGGCCCCCTACATAATAATCATCCGTTGTCTTATTCCTTTTGAGAAAGTAAAAACCCACAGCCAGTACGCCGGCAAGATATACCACGAAAATAGTCAGATCTATCCAGTGCATATATTATCTGTTATATGGTGTTGCTGTTTCAGGTACTTCCTGGCTGCTTTCTTCAAGCTGGTACCTCACACAATTTTCCCAGCCTCTTCTGCCCCTGTTGCAAAAAACATTACGAAGTATATGTATCGGAGTTTCCAGCCCCTCAATCTCGTTGTTGTATACGGGACATTCATCAGCATATTTACATCTTCGTCCTGAATTCATAAAGCGCTCCTTTTCATTTAATTGATTTATACAATATGTTCATGCTCTCAATACGTCCGGCTATATTTGTATTCTTTATCAATGTTCCTGTATACTTATAACCCATTCGCAGGAAAGTTTTGTTCATTGGAGGAGAGTTAAGCCTGGCAATAGTATAGAGGGTTCGTATGTTCATATCCCTCATCTGTTTTTCCATTTCCTTAAGAAGGATAATAGAAAGTTTTTTGCCTCTCTGTGATTTCAGAACGGCAAAATCGGTCATTTCAGCAGCAAGGTAATCCGGCTCAATCTCGGCAGAGGATATTGCTATATACCTGCCGTCATCTCCCTTAATGCCAAAATACATGGTGTTAGCTCTCATCGAACTAAGGATGAACTCCGGATCATGTATGGGAAAGGGATAGGTGGTGAATACCTCTTTAAAAAGATCTGCCACCTGCGGGGCATCTTCTTCTCTTATTTTATTGATATCGTAGTCAGGCAGCTTCCTGTCCTGTTTTTCACCCTTGTTCTTATGCAGTATATTGCTGAGCTTAATGAGCATATCCGTCTCCAGGTACATAAGCCGGTCCGAGTTCAGAAATTTTGATACATAATGAATATCTTCCTCACCTTTAATATAGCCCGGCAGGTATGCTTCAGTGATATATCCGTCGGCTTTGAATAAGGGTAGGGCCCAAAGGGGCACCCTGGCTATAATTTTACCGTACCTGTTCTGTCGAGCCAGCTCGTTAAGTAAATCTATTATCCCGGGTATGTCATTGCCCGAAAGCTTCATAAGGTAAATACGATCATTAAACTTGCCATGTTGCAATGCTGAACCCTTATCGGTTCGGATCACTTCATCCCTCATACTATTTCCTTTTATTGTGTCTCGGGTTATCTCCCGGTATCAATGATATGGTATCGTCCTCATCGGAAAGTAGTCTTTCAATACCGAGTGCAGCTCTCTCATCAGCATCATCCAGATGGAGGTCGAGATTGCATTCGTCACAGTTCCTGTTACAAAATTTAGCTTCATAAGACTCCGGTTCCCTGTAAGTTGTTATTATACCCTCATAATTCCTCAGGACAACCTTGTTTGTCGACCATGAAATGATATAATTGGGGTTTACAGGTATTTTCCCTCCTCCACCGGGGGCGTCAATTACGTATGTCGGTACCGCAAAACCGGTGGTATGGCCTATAAGGCTTTCCATGATCTCTATTCCTTTTCCCACGGGTGTTCTGAAGTGGGATAAGCCCTCGGACAGGTCACACTGGTAAAGGTAATATGGTCTTACCCTGTTTTGTACCATTTTATGCACCAGTGCTTTCATTATCCTGGGACAGTCATTAACCTCGGCCAGCAGGACTGATTGGTTGCCCAGCGGAAAACCTCCGTTGGCAAGCATGGCCAGTGCTTCCCTGGATGAAGTTGTTATCTCCCTGGGGTGGTTAAAATGGGTGTTGATCCATAATGGCTGGTGCTTCTGCAACATTTTTACCAGGTCCGGGGTAATCCTGTAGGGAAGCACCACAGGCATCCTTGTCCCGATACGTATGATCTCCACATGTTCTATACTGCCCAGCTCTGTAAGCAGCCAGTCGAGATAATCATCAGGAAGCATCAGGGGATCACCTCCGGAAAGCAAAACATCCCTTACGGCCGGGGTGCTTTTAATATAATCAATTCCTTTCTGCAATTGCTTTTTAGACGGGATATAGTCAATATCACCCACTTTCCTCTTCCTTGTACAATGCCTGCAGTACATTGAACAGATATTGCTTACATGAAAAAGCACCCTGTCGGGATACCTGTGTGTAAGACCCTCAACCGGGCTGTCCTTATCCTCGGCAAGAGGATCCCTGAATTCTGAATTATGAACAGTGAGTTCTTCAATCCCACCGAAAGCTTGCTTGAATACAGGGTCATTACGGAAATTATCCGTATTGATAAGAGATAAATAATAGGGTGTTATTGAAAGAGGAAATTTTGAAAAAGTCTTTTCAAGGTCCTCCTTTTCTTTTTCACTGAAGCTGACACCTGTAAGAAATTCGAATTTATCTATCGATCTGATTGAATGTTTTAACTGCCACCTCCAGTCCTTCCAGCTGGATATATTTGTGCTCTCTTCTATCTTGCGTGCTATTGATTGCTGTCCTTTGTTGAAAATTGACATAAATATGAAAAAAATAGGTTCTTCCGGGACAAAAGTAGCCATATATTGACAAAAACCCAAGTCATCGCCCGCGGCAGGAACTAATGCGGGAAGGCTTCAGTTTTTATATTTCACTTACTTTTTTCTTCAGCGAGAACCTTATCTGGGCCATGTAAAGGCCGGCTATCATAATAATGATGCCCGTGAATTTTTCCGATGTTATTATCTCACCTATGGAATAGTATGCAAAGAC
>JBNJHQ010000072.1:0-12437 GCA_051748705.1 Bacteroidota bacterium
AGTAAAGCAATCAGTCGAAAAAGCAAAGGATGAGATCAGCATTATCAGGTCGAACCCCGGGCCTCCCTCTTTCACAAATACTATCGAGGCGCTTGACAGGGTGGGCATAAAGCTCGATGAAGTGGCATCACTCCTTTTTAACCTCAACAGTGCCGAGACAAATAAGGATCTGCAGGCTGCCGCCCAGGTAGTATCTCCACTGCTTTCAGCTTTTTCTGATGATATCACCCTTGATCCCCTGCTCTTCTCCAGGATAAGGGAGGTATATGACAAGCGCTCTTCCCTGGGTCTGGATGAAGAGCAGCATATGCTGCTGAAGCAGACATACAGGAATTTCCTGAAAGGGGGTGCCTCTCTTGAAGAAAATACGAGGGAAAGATTTCGCCGGATAAACCAGGAGCTGTCAACACTGTCGCTTCAATTCGAAGAAAATGTCCTGGAGGAAACAAATGCCTTTTTCCTTCATATAACAGATGAAGATGACCTGGAAGGATTGCCGGAAGGGATTATTGAGGCAGCAGCCGAGGAAGCAAAAAACAGTGGCAGGGACGGATGGGTTTTTACATTGCATTATCCCAGTTACATACCTTTCATGCAATATTCAGCCAGGCGGCATTTAAGGGAGCTTATGTTCAGGGCCTACTCTTCCAGGGCTTTTCAGAAGGGAAAAAACGATAACAGGGAGATTGTCAGGAAAATAATCAGCCTCAGGCGTGAAAAAGCTAGCCTGCTGTCTTATGATAATTATGCTGAATTTGTCCTGGGCGACAGGATGCTCGACAGTCCCGGCAGGGTAATGGACTTCCTCGAGGAGCTGCATTCTGCATCTGCTGAATATGCCACCAGGGACAGGGATGAGCTCAGCAGCTATGCTGCCGCTAATGGCCATAAGGGAAGGCTGGAGCGGTGGGACTGGTCCTGGTATTCCGAGAAACTCAAGAAAAGCAGGTTCAATATCGATGATGAAACCCTGAGGCCGTATTTTATGCTGCCCGAAGTGGAGAAAGCAATTTTTAAGCTGGCTTCCACACTCTACAGCCTCAGCTTCGAGGAAAGAAAGGACCTGCCACGCTACCATAAGGATGTTAAGGCCTTTAGCGTAAAGGACAGTGCGGGCAAACACTTATCTGTACTTTACCTGGATTATTACCCCAGGAAAGGCAAGAGCGGAGGGGCATGGATGACAGCTTACCGCGACCAGTACAATAATGCCGGGAATGATATACGGCCTGTTATCTCGATAGTAACCAACTTCAGTAAACCCTCACCCAGCAGGCCTGCCCTGATAACACATAACGAGCTGACTACCTTCATGCATGAATTCGGCCATGCCCTCCATGGAATGCTGTCCAGCTGCCGCTACAGGAGCCTGTCGGGCACAAATGTAGCGCGCGACTTCGTTGAGCTTCCGTCACAGCTAATGGAAAACTGGGCTTACGAGAAGGAATGGCTCGACTCATGGGCCAGGCATTATAAGACAGGAGAAAAAATTCCTCCCGGACTGATAATTAAAATTAAAGAGTCAATCACCTTTAATGAAGGCTATGCCTGCAACAGGCAGCTTGGTTTCGCCTTCCTGGACATGGCCTGGCACACCCTTGATAAAAACCCGGAAGTCGCTGTTGACGAATTTGAAAGGGAAGCAATGAAAAAAACAGAACTCCTGCCCCATGTTGAAGGAACAAATATGAGCTGCTCATTCGGGCATCTCTTCTCCGGTGGATATGCCGCCGGGTATTATGGCTACAAGTGGTCTGAAGTGCTGGATGCCGATGCTTTCAGCCTCTTCAGGGAAAAAGGTATATTCAACAGGGAGACAGCTGAAGCATTCCGTAAAAACATACTCGAAAAAGGCGGCTCAGCAGAAGCAATGGAGATGTACCGCCGCTTCCGCGGCAAGGAACCTTCAATCTCAGCCTTTCTCAAACGCAGCGGCTTTAACCAGACCACGCCCCCGCACGCCACAATCTCCTGACAACCACAGGACTCCCATGCCCCAGGAAGGCCTATACTGCCCGGCGGTACTGTTAACACAACCCTGCATGCGGAGTTACGCCGAACCCACAGGGTGAGTATGCATTATGTCATTATTTTATATTGTATTATATTTGTCCTGTATCAACAAAAAAACATCTTGGTTGCCAATACCCTTATTATCAACATATTAAACTCCATCTGATGATTTCTTTCTTCCCGGTAGCTGACAGGATTATAGCAGTAGAAAACACTTTCAAACTTACAGACAAAGACTGCGAAAAGCTCCTATGGCTTTTTGCTGCTGAGAAAAAATATGAAGGTGAGCTGGTTGAAGGTTACTTCATTGGCCCGCGCAAGGAAATGATAACACCATGGAGCACCAATGCAGTTGAAATAAGCCAGAACATGGGAATAAAGGGCATTACGAGGATCGAAGAGTTCTTTTCCGCCCCCGGTCCCGATGCCGCTTACGACCCTATGCTTCAAAATTTGTTTAAGGATCCTGGCCAGGATATTTTTCGTATCGACCGTGTTCCTGAACCTGTTTATGAAATAGATGACATTGCAGCATATAATGAATCGGAAGGACTGGCACTCAGCGATGAAGAAATAAAATACCTGGAAGACCTCAGTACATCACTCGGCAGGAAACTAAGCGACAGCGAGGTCTTTGGTTTTTCACAGGTAAACTCCGAACATTGCCGTCATAAAATTTTCAACGGCAAATTCATCATTGACGGGGAGGAGAAAGAATCGACCCTCTTTGCACTCATAAAAAAAACAACGCTTACCAACAGGAATAATATTGTATCGGCATACAGGGATAACTGCTCCTTTGCCCGTGGCCCCCTTGCCGAGCTTTTTGCACCCCTGGCACAGGATAAGGCTGATTTCTTTACCGTCCGTGAGGTGGAAACAGTGCTGTCGCTCAAGGCTGAAACACATAATTTCCCTACAACGGTTGAGCCCTTCAACGGGGCATCAACGGGGACAGGTGGTGAGATACGCGACAGGATAGCGGGAGGCAAGGGTGCTTTTCCCATAGCTGGTACAGCAGTATATATGACCTCCTACCCACGCACCGCTGACGGTCGCGACTGGGAAAAAGAGATAGAGCCAAGGAAATGGCTGTACCATAACCCGGAAGAAATACTTATTAAAGCTTCTAACGGGGCCAGTGATTTTGGGAATAAGTTCGGGCAACCCCTGATTTGCGGCTCCCTGCTTACCTTTGAGCATAACGAAAATGACAGGCAGCTGGGATATGACAAGGTGATAATGCTGGCAGGGGGAATAGGTTTCGGAAAAATGGAGGACAGCGAAAAAGATATTCCTCAGAAAGGGGACCTTATTGTTATGCTGGGTGGTGATAATTACCGCATCGGTATGGGGGGAGGAGCTGTCTCAAGTGTTGAAACGGGCCGCTACGACAGTGCCATTGAGCTGAACGCGGTACAGAGGGCTAACCCGGAGATGCAGAAAAGGGTATATAACGCTCTTCGTGCCCTGGGTGAATCTGAACAGAATCCAATAATTTCATTGCATGACCACGGTGCGGGGGGACACCTCAATTGCCTGTCCGAACTGGTTGAATCAACCGGGGGTAAAATAGACATAAGCAAACTGCCGGTAGGCGATCCCACACTCTCTGACAGGGAAATAATTGGCAATGAGTCACAGGAAAGAATGGGCCTGGTCATCAGTAAAAAAGATGTTGATCAGCTGGTACGTATTGCCGAAAGGGAAAGGGCACCAGTTTATGTGATAGGTGAAGTAACGGGTGATCACCAGTTCACCTTTGAAAATTCTGAGACGGGGAATAAGCCTATCGACCTGCAACTGACATCCTTCTTTGGAGATCCTCCGCAGACAATTATGAAGGATAAAGCCATCCAACCGGCATACAGGGAAGTGGATTATGACATTAATGACCTGCAACACTATGTTAAGCAGGTGATGCAGATAGAAGAGGTTGCCTGCAAGGACTGGCTCACCAACAAGGTGGACCGCTCGGTCAGCGGGCGCATAGCCAAACAGCAGTGCGCGGGCGAACTGCAGCTGCCTCTCAATAACCTGGGTGCCATCACACTGGACTACAGGGGAGTAAAAGGGCTGGCCACATCAATCGGCCATGCCCCTACGGCCGGGCTAATAAACCCCGCCCACGGGTCGGTGCTGTCAATAGCTGAAGCACTCACAAATATTATCTGGGCTCCACTCAAAGACGGCATATCAGCGATATCCCTCTCGGCCAACTGGATGTGGCCCTGCAAAAATCCGGGTGAAGATGCAAGGCTTTACGAAGCCGTTGAGGCTGCAAGCAATTTCGCAATAAGCCTCGGAATAAATATTCCGACAGGGAAAGACAGCCTGTCAATGACACAGAAATATAAGGATGGGCTTGTAATCTCACCGGGTACGGTAATAATTTCTGCATCGGGCGAGGTGACAGACGTGCGCAGGATTATTGAGCCTGTCATGGTACCCGACTCCGATACAAGCCTCCTGTATATTGACATGAGCCGCGATTCATTCAAAACAGGCGGAAGCAGCTTTGCACAGGTAAGAAACAGGATAGGAACGGAAACACCCACGGTAAATGACCCTGAATATTTTAAAACAGTCTTTAACACCGTGCAGGAGCTGGTAAATGGCAGGAAAATACTTGCCGGTCATGATATATCCTCGGGTGGAATGATCACCACCCTCCTGGAAATGTGCTTTGCAAACACCGAGGCAGGAATGAGCATAAACCTGGATGCCCTGAACGAGGATGACATAGTTAAACTGCTTTTCAGTGAGAATCCGGGTATAATAATACAGGTGGACGACGAAGAGGAGATAGCTGAAATTCTGCTCGAAAGAGGTATAAGCTTCTATTCAATTGGAAAACCCTCGGGCAAAAGGGCAATCTTCATTTCAAAAAACGGGAAGGACTATGTCTTTGACATAGAAGAAATGCGTACCATGTGGTTCAGGACCTCCTACCTTTTCGACCGCCTGCAATGTGGCAGGGAGCTGGCACTTGAGAAATATGAGAATTACCAGGATCATGGGCTGGTATACAATATGAACGATTTCAAAGGCAGCCTGGGTGACCTGGGCCTGGCCCACGGAAGGAAGAAAAGAACTGGCGTGCAGGCTGCCATAATAAGGGAAAAAGGAGTTAATGGCGACCGGGAAATGGCATATGCACTCCACCTGGCGGGTTTCGATGTCAAAGACGTACACATGACCGACCTGATCAGCGGGAAGGAGAATCTGGAGGATATCAATATGATAGTCTTTGTCGGCGGATTCTCAAATTCAGATGTCCTTGGCTCTGCCAGGGGCTGGGCCGGTGCATTCACATATAATGAAAAAGCCAGGATATCACTTGAAAACTTCTACAAACGTGACGACACCTTAAGCCTGGGAGTATGTAATGGCTGCCAGCTGATGGCCGAACTGGATCTTATATGTCCCGGTCACCAGGAGAAACCTTCGCTTATGAAAAACGCATCCGGTAAATTCGAATCTGCATTCCTCACTGTGGATATCCTTGAGAGCAATTCAATCATGCTCAAAGGCATGGAAGGCATGAAACTGGGTATATGGGTTGCTCATGGCGAAGGGCGCTTCGGGCTGCCTTATGACGAATCAGCCTATAATATTCCCGTTAAATATCATCATGGCACCTACCCTGCCAACCCAAACGGTTCGCAATACAATACCGCCGCACTTTGCTCGGAAAACGGCAGGCACCTGGCCATCATGCCCCACCTTGAAAGGTCATTCATGCCCTGGCAATGTGCCTTCTATCCTGAAGAAAGAAGGGATGACGATGTAACACCATGGATACAGGCCTTTGTTAATGCAAGGAGATGGATACAGAACACCAGGCCGTGACCACACGGTGACTGAACAGGGAAAATAAGATCAATTTTTCTTAGACGCCTGACCAGGCTGAGAAGCCACCGTCAACAGGAATGACTGTCCCTGTTACAAAGCCTGAAGCATCGGATATAAGCCACCGGATGGTACCTGTCAGTTCCTCCGGCCTGCCAAAGCGCCCGAAGGGAGTAAGACTGATAATTTTCTTTGCTCTTTCGGTGAGAGAACCATCCGGCTTCATCAGAAGATCGTGATTTTGCTTTGTGACCAGGAAGCCGGGAGCTATGGCATTTACCCTTATTCCATCTCCATATTTGACTGCCATCTCAACCGCCATCCAACGGGTGAAATTGTCGACGGCAGCCTTGGCAGCTGAATAGCCGGCGACCCTGCTTATGGCTCTTAATGATGCCATTGATGAAAAGTTGACTATAACACCCTTACCCTGTTTGGCCATCTGCTCTCCAAAAACCATCGAGGGGATTACCGTACCGTCAAGATTAAGCTCATTCACCTTCCTGAAATCATCGATACTCATATCAAAAACAACCTGATCCTCACCCACGGTTGACCCGGGCATATTGCCGCCTGCTGTATTGATCAGAACATCTGCAGCGCCCCAGCCTGAAACCACCGACTCCCTTACCTCTTCCAGGGCTTTCCTGTCGAGTACACTGGCATTATGGAATACAGCTTTCCCTCCTGTTGCTACAATCTCTTGCTCTGTTTCTTTGCCCCTGTCCTCGTTGATCCCTATAATGACTATCCTGGCTCCATGGGAGGCCAGACCGACAGCGAGGGTGCTCCCCAGAACACCCTCGCCACCGGTTATTATAATTACTTTTTTGTCAATACTGAATATGCCATCCGGACCGGTCATTCGGTCATTGGTTTTAATATAAGACTTCTGAGCTCGGTATGCCTTGAACTGTTGTTCAGGGATGAAACCTCACACGGTCTGACCTGGGAACCTGAGATCTGGATATTGTATTCACCCGCCTGCTCAACATACACCGATCCCAGTTTGGAGTCGGCCCGGTAATACATATTACCGATATTGGGTGTATCCAGTACAATCTCGTTACCGATGATAGATTCTGCCTTTATCTTTTTATCCCTGAAATTGATGTATACGGGCCCTTCATACCTGAGATTCATGGTATCCCTTGTATAAGAGCTTAACCATAATTCATACCTTCCCTTCTTCTTGATCCTGAAAAACCATTCAGCCGTATTCATATCAGGACGCAGGCTGTCCTGCAGGAGGTAGGCATTTTCGAGATCCAGGATAATACTTCCGTCTTCCTGGCTCGTAATATATGATAGCTGTTTTTCATCTGATACTTCAGTTCCTCCCTTACCGCAGGAAGTTGACATTATAATGATAAATATAAAACCCAAAAAATAATAAATCGTTCTCCTCATTTTCCTCATTAATTTTTAATATAACATTTTGAAAATTTAACCTGGATAAAAAATTCTACAAAAATCATACCCGGCTGCAAATATAATCCGAAAATAATTAAGGATGCTTATCCTGGCTCATAATTCTTAATAGCTTATTTATTTAACTGTATTGCCAGCTTTTTATTGCTAAGCGCTTTATATTTTTAATGATAACGGGTAACACCATACGTAATTAATTTAATTTTCATAATTTTGATTTAAACCAGTAATTAATCCTATGAAACCCTTACAAAATAAAATGATAACTGCAGATTTATTTCAAGTCTTAAAAAAGAGCCATCCGCGTTCCGCCAGAAAGATGGCCTCATTATTAGCCCGACCTTTACGAATAAAATTTTTACGCACACTTGCCCTGGCCACGGGGGTATTTTTATTAACATTCTGCACCGGTAAGCAGCCCGTTACTTTCCATTCTCTTATGACGGAAATGACCGACAGGCAGGAGTTAACAAAATATCCTGAAACGCCCTACAAGCTGAAGCAGTTCAGCAGCTATGACCGCAGATCGGTGGCACCGGGTGAAGAAGGGTGGTTTGCCAATGCCGATTATACACAGTTTATCCGTGAGGAAGAGAATGAAGGCAGGAGGGAATTCGTACTCTTTGATCATGAAGGACCGGGTTCAATAGTGAGATGGTGGATGACTTTTGCAGGAGAGGGAAGCCACGAGGGAACGGTTAGAATCTATCTTGACAACAATGAAAATCCCTTCGTGGAAGCAGGCATACTTGAAGTACTCAGCGGACAATTTCTTACAGGGGAGCCTTTGAGTTCGTCAGTATCCCCTGAATCAGATTATTACAGGAGAGGGCATAACCTCTACCTTCCGATACCTTACGCTGAAGCCTGCAAGATCACCTATGAATGTGATGCTATTGTGATAAGCGAGAACAGGCGTTCACCAAGTGTCTATTATAATATCTGTTACAGGGATTATGAAGATGCCAGGGTTGAGACACTCACCATGGAAACCCTTCGTGAAGCGGAGAGCCTGATGGAGGAAGTGAACCGGACACTCATGGAGCCGGGTGACATGGTATCTGAGCCGGTCACTTTATCGGGTGATATACTGCCCGGCAGTTCAATCTCTTATTCCACCGGGAAGGGCAGGCAGGCCATACAAAGGATCAGCATGAGCATTGATGCCGAAAACATTAACCAGGCTCTAAGGTCAACAGTCCTGGAAATCTCCTTTGACGGCAATACAACTGTCTGGGTGCCTGCAGGTGATTTTTTCGGAACAGGACACGAATTACATGCTTATGACACCTGGTTCACAAGGGTGAATGAGACCGGCACGATGCAATCTGACTGGATAATGCCTTTCAGGGAAAAAGCTGACATACATGTGCATAACTTTTCCGGTGATACTGTGAATATTGAAATGCAAATCTTCTTTGAACCATACAGGTGGGCTAAAAAGAGCATGTATTTCGGGTCCTCATGGCATGAATATCATAATATTAAAACTGCCGGTTCTGAAAATGTTGGCGGTACGGGTAAACACAGGGATATCAATTACATAGACATTGAAGGCAAAGGCTTATATGTTGGAGATGCGGTTACAGTGTATAACACCGCTGATGCATGGTGGGGCGAAGGAGATGAGAAAATATTTGTGGACAATGAAGGTTTTCCCTCTTCCATAGGCACCGGCACGGAAGATTACTACGGCTATGCATGGTGCCGGCCTGAGGAATTCAGTCATCCTTTCATTGCGCAGCCGACGGGAGCAGGTAACTTTCATCCCGGTATGACTGTCAACATGCGCTACAGGACGCTCGATGCCCTTCCTTTTAATGAAAATATAAGTTCAAATATTGAACTCTGGCACTGGGCGCCCACTGTTATAAATTATGCACTAACCACCTATTATTACATATTCCCGGGCGCGGAAATAAATATAAGCCCTGATGAAGAAGCAGTAACAAAAAATGTAGCCCGGGAAAGAGCCGATATTGTAAGACCTGCTGTCAATGATGAAGGGATTGTGGAGGGTGAGTTCCTGGATGTGATGGCGCTTGAAGGAGGGACGGCCGAAACACAGTATATTACAAGCTGGGACTGGAGCAACAAGGGTCAGTTATGGTGGCGAAACGGGGAAACGGGTGATAAGCTTATGGCCAGGTTTATAGTTCCTGAAACAGGCATGTACATGGTATCCGCACGTTTATCCAGGGCACGGGATTATGGAATTGTCTCGTTTGAGATCAATGCCAGGAGGGCGGGTATTGATTTTAACGGCTACACCGATGGAGAAGAGGTGGTTGAAGTGCCCCTTGGCAGTCATATATTGCCCGAAGGAGATAACATACTGACGATTGAAATAAAGGGAAGTGACAGCCGGGCACTTCCCGGCAATATGGCCGGCATCGATTACCTGAGATTAATAAAGCAATAGATAAACTACCCGTTAAACGGCTCCCGGCTTATAGCTGGTACAGTGCAGTAACACCTCCGTACCTTAATGCCCTCATGTATAACTTAACAAGGAACAGTCCCTGTGATATAATAAAAAGCAGGAATAACCCAGCTCCTGATTCAGGGCTGTATCCTGCAAGAATGTCAACTACCAGCACGGCAAATAAAGCCTGCAGGACAAGCATCACAAGCATGAAGACATAGGAGCTGAAGAAATATTTAAAGGTTGCCTTAAAGCCATAGCCCAGTGCCTTAAATACTTTTGTATGCTTATTTGCAACCAGCCATGCCCTCGAGTAATCAGCCACCAGCAGAAAGATTGGCAGTACAAGCAATGCAACTATCCTGAGTATTGACAGCAGCTTAAACGTTGCTTCTTCAGAAGCTGATGTACCCGCTCCCTGGATGATAAGAGGCAAACCTATAATAATGAACAATGCAATGAGTACCATAAAAATAACAAGTACCGTGATGGCAAGGTATGACAGGAAATACCTGGCTGATGCCCTGAAGAAATCACCCGGCTTATATGACCAGGCATTTTCCCGGAGTGAATCAAAAAGACCACCGTTAAGGAAGATATATAGGAAGAAGAAGATCAATAATACAATCAATATCCCCCCGGTTATTGCCGAAAGCAGGGAATTAAAAGCCTGCCCGAGATTCATGAAATAGGACAGGTCAAGGGCTTTATCCATTACAGGAGTGGAAGCAGTATCTCCCAGTGAAGTGCTCAGGAATGACCTCAACGGCAATGAGAATAATGCGAGGAAGGAAAAAGTCAGAAGCCATATCATTAAAAGTGCTTTGAGGGAACGGAATGCCCGTGTAGCTCCCGACGCGAATGCTTTAATTAATTTCATATTACACTGATTTATAATGATATAATATGTGTAAAAAACTGCATGAATGTTGCCAGTTTCCTGATCAATCTTTTTTGTGGCACCTTATCAGGTGTTATCGTATAGGAATTGTTAATATAATTGACATCCATTGGCAGTTTGCGGTCCGGGTCAATTTCAGCCTTGATAACCTTTCTCGGCCCCAGGTATTCAAAATACCTGTACCTGTCTTTTCCGTGCCAGTACTCATTTACTTCAGTGCCGTCCTCGAAATACACCCGCAGTTCAACGGGCAGCTGCACATCACCAATACGTTCCACCCTTACCACCGAGTTGTAGATATCTTCATCCGGGCTTTCATCTTTTTGTACCACCATACCTGCAGTGTCTGTTTTCACCATGCCCCTGAAAGACCGTTCTTTATGGTTTGATATACCTGCCAGCTTATAGTCGCATATCCCCGTACCAAAAAGAGTCTGGTCAAAGAACCAGTCAAGGTTCTCCCCGTACTTATCGCCGTGCATCTGTCGTACCACCCGGTTGGCTATTCTTACAAAATCTTTTGTTGCAGGATGTTTAAAAGCCCATTCCTTATAATAAGTCTTAAAAATCTCGTCCATGGTTTCCTCGCCTATTATACCCTGCATTGTAAGGAGCCATGTAGCAGCTTTCTGGTATGAAAGCATGCCGTAGGATCCCGGGGGATATTTCCATGAGAAAGGAGTGTTGTCAGAAACAGCCCTGTTGGGGGCATGAACGTAACCCATCCTCTGCATTTCTTTATCAGAGAGATAGAAATGCTCATGGTTGATCAGTCCTTTACCGGGTCCATAGAAATGATCCATTATTCTTGCTTCCCAGTAGGAATTTATTCCTTCATCCATCCAGGGTTCTTCGAACTCATTGGTAGCCAGTATACCCATAAAATAAGCATGTCCGAATTCATGTACTGTTACCATCTCGGGCATGTGAATAAATTCGGGCATGCGGGTTGCACTTGCAGAGGTGAAAAGAGTAGTATATTCCATCCCTCCTGCGCCTGCTCCCTTCGTGGGAGGATCAACAAAAGTCAGGTGTGGCCAGGGATAGGGACCAACATGTTCATTCAGATAGTTAAGTGCATTTTTAACAGCCGTAAACTGCCTTTCGACCTGGTCTTCCCTTCCCGGAGGTGAAAGGAATTTTATCTTAACATGTTCCCACTGGTCTTCATACTCCCTGTAACCCGGCCAGGCAGTCCATGCAAAATCAACAATATCTTCAGCCCTGTAATTCAATATTTTCGTGCCTTCACCATTCACTTCCTGGCTGATAAGCTGCCCGCCACTGCCAACAATATATTCTTCCGGCACCTTTATCCTGACCTGGTAAACGCTATGATTGGCATAAAATTCAGAATTCGCATGAAACTGGTGGCAGTTCCAACCGTCTCTGACCGCATCCCGCATCCCTCTTGTTTCATATACCCCGAATTTAGGGAACCATTGGGCAACAAAAAAGAAATCATCATTAAATCCCGTTCTCCTGATGCTTGATGGCAGCTTTGAGGTAAAGTCTATATAAAAAAAGGCCGTATCACCTGGTCTGACAGGCTCGGGCAGCATTATGCGAAGTACTGTTTTGTCATGCTCATTACCATCATCGGGCTGGATAAACTCCATATACTTTCTGAGGTCACTTCCCCTGCGGTTAATGATGCTGTTTATTTCGATCCACCCATAATCTATTTCCCTGCTGCCGGGTGATCCGTTGCTCTCGGTATAAAAAGTACTTTTATTGCTTCGGAAGGCATTCAGGTACATATGCATCTGCACATCAGGAACACTTCTCCCCGAGTTATTGATCCAGTAGGCTTCC
>JBNJHQ010000073.1:0-12426 GCA_051748705.1 Bacteroidota bacterium
CAGGACTGGTTTGAAGGCCATAATATTGAAATTAAACATATTAACGCAGGAGGAGGACTGGCAATTGACTATAAGAACCCTGAAAGAATAACTGATTTTAAAGAATATTTCAGCATCTTCAATGAGCATCTTAAACGGCATAAGGGCCAGGTGCTGCATTTTGAACCGGGTCGATCTGTAAGCGGGCAGGCTGGAAGCCTGATAACTCGTGTCCTTTATACAAAGGATGGCAGCAAGACAAGGTTTGCGATTGTCGATGCCGGTATGACTGACCTCATAAGGCCGGCCCTCTACCAGGCCTATCACAAAATTGAGAATATCACTTCCGGTGAAGACCCGGAGAAATATAATGTGGTAGGGCCGATATGTGAATCTTCTGACAGCTTTGCCAAGTATATTGATCTTCCGCGGACCAGGAGAAACGATCTGCTGGCAATAAGGTCGGCCGGAGCCTACGGTGAAGTAATGACATCAAATTATAACCTCAGGGAAAAGGCCCCGTCGGTGTTTTCTGATGAACTGTAGTTGTTGAATTCATCGCATATTTTCATATTTTTGTCTCATGATTATTATTGCTGACAGCGGGGCAACAAAAACCAACTGGTTAATATCTGACAGGGGGCTTGTGACGGAAAGGGTCCAGACTACCGGGCTCAATCCTAATTTTTCATCTGCTCCCCGGATAATGTCGGTTATACGTGAAAATATCAGCCCACTGGTAGAATCCGGTCAACATCCTGAGATTTATTTTTATGGTTCCGGTTGCTCCGGGAGTTTCCTGTGCAAAAAGGTCAGCACAGCCATAAGCGAGATTTTCCCGGACGCAGTTGTAGAAGTTAACGGCGACCTGCTTGGGGCAGCCAGGGCTTTGCTGGGTAACACCCGGGGTATAGCCTGCATACTCGGTACAGGCTCAAATTCCTGTCTCTACGACGGGACAAGGATAATAAGCAACATCCCTCCCCTGGGTTTTATCCTTGGTGACGAAGGAAGCGGAGCCAGCCTGGGGAAAAGGCTGCTTGCCGATTATCTCAAGGGTATAATGCCTGAAGAGGTGGTAAAGTTATTCGGTAAGGAATTTGCAACTGATAAAGAGAAGGTAATAAAGGAAGTTTACCGGGGTGAATTCCCAAGTAAGTATATAGCCAGTTTCGTTGTTTTCCTGAAGGACAATATTGAAATGCCTTATTGTTCAACCCTTGTAAGGGATGCCTTTAATGATTTCATCAATCGCAATGTAATGTATTATGAGGGTTACGAAAAGATAAAAATCTCTTTCACCGGGTCCATTGCCTGGCACTTCAGGGATATACTTGAAGGCGTATTGAATGAGAATGGACTGCTCACCGGGGAGATACTGAAGGAACCGTCTGAGAGAATAATGGAATATCACTTACAGGAGAAAAATCTATGACAACAGATAACAACATAACGGAATCAGAATCCCCGTACAGGGATATAGATAAAATGTCGACCAGGCAGATACTGGAATGTATAAACGACGAAGACAGCAAGATAGCACCTGTTGTCCGCTCCGTCATACCTTCCGTACACAGGCTGGTTGATGAAGTGTCTGAAAAAATGAAAAAAGGAGGCCGGCTCTTCTATATAGGTGCCGGAACAAGCGGCAGGCTGGGCATCGTGGATGCATCGGAGATCCCTCCTACCTTTGGCCTCGATCATGGTTTCGTAATAGGACTTATAGCCGGTGGTGATGGTGCGATACGTAAAGCTGTGGAAAAAGCGGAAGACAATGAAGAGCTTGGATGGTCAGACCTGGAAGCATACAATATTGACCAGATGGATACTGTGGTTGGGATAGCTGCCTCGGGCAGGACCCCTTATGTCATTGGCGCCCTTAAAAGAGCACGCGAAAGGAATATTTTAACAGCCTGCATTACCAGTAATCCTTCCACGGAACTTGAAAGGCATGCTGATATTCCTATTGTTGCGGTTACAGGTCCCGAGTTCGTTACCGGGAGTACAAGGATGAAAGCCGGAACAGCCCAGAAATTAATACTGAATATGCTTACCACTGCAGTGATGATAAAGCTTGGAAGGGTGAAAGGCAATAAGATGGTTCATATGCAGCTGACAAACCAGAAGCTCATTGAACGGGGAACAAAGATGATAGTTGAAGAACTGGGCATCGACAGTGATAAAGCCCGCAACTTATTATTGTTGCACGGTTCGGTCAAGAAAGCACTTGATGCAATGGATGATCAATGACAATTAATCTGCCTGGTTTACTTTAAATGGAGTCTTACGCTGGCGGTTCTTTCCAGGGGAATCTGCAGCCGGAGGTTTATTTTTGCGAGGTTCTCCGTCGATTACTTCCCTACCGGAAATTTTTTACACAAGGACCTCACTCCCTTATGGATATTTTTTTGCACCGCCACTGAATTCCAGTCAGACTATTTCTTGGGCTTTCTCTCCAGTTTACGTATGACCAGTGAACGGTCGCGTTCAGCCATGCCTTTACCACCGGTATAATCAACCCAGGCGATGAAAGTATTTATCTCGTTTTCAACAAGCTGGTCTGTCCTTATATAAATATCATCCATATAGCCCCTGAGGTCAAAGTTGTTATGAAACTCTTCCCAGACGTCAACATAGTAGACATATGGTCCAAGGCCGTAGAATATGACCTTTCCGTTTGAATTGGTATTGCCTTCAGCAACCATATCTTCCTCCCTGTCCCAGGCGGTAAGACTCGGATAAAGCCTTACATTGGCTCCTTCAACGGGGTATGAATCATTCCATTCCAGGACTTCTATCTGGAGGATTGTAGGAGATGTTACGGTGATAGTCTGGTAGGCCTTATCAGAAGCACCGGTTTTGCTGTAAGCTGTAAGCATCACCTCATATGTACCCGAGGCGGAATAGCTGTGTACCGGGTTAATTGCACTGGAAATGTATCCGTCACCAAAATCCCACTCATATTCAACGGAATTATAAGAATCATTTGTAAAGTATATTTCTTCACCTATATAGGCCTGAACTTTATCAACTGTGAAGAATGCATCGGGATATATTTCGCATGAACTCAGTATCACGGAGAAAATAAAACTGATATAAAGGATCTTTCTCATAACTATAGTTTTTAATTACTACAAATATAAATCAAATTTAGTGCCAATACTATTTTAGGGCCAAGTTTGGATCGGGATGACCCACCCAGGGGAATAATTTGTTGTTTCGCGGCAGGGCATTATTAATATTCGCCCTTGGGAAAATATCATTATCTTTGCACCCTGAAATAAAAGTGAATGGATACTATGATCAATATAAGGTTTCCGGATGATTCAATCAGGAAATTTGAGAAAGGCACAAGCAGCCTGGATATTGCCAGGAGCATAAGCCCGGGCCTGGCAAGGCAGGTCTACGCCGCCACTGTCAACGGTGAAGTCAAAGATCTCAATATGCCTGTCAATGAAGACGCCAGCGTGATTTTTCATAAATGGGAAGACGATGAAGCCCGGCACACATTCTGGCACACCAGTGCTCACTTACTGGCTTCAGCCCTGGAGGACATCTATCCCGGTATAAAATTTGGCATAGGACCTTCCATTGAGAACGGTTTCTATTATGATGTCGATCCCGGGGAAGGTGTTGTCGTAAGTGAGTCAGACCTTCCTGTCATAGAGGCCAGGATGAAAGAGCTGGCAAAGGAGAAAATTAAGGTTGAAAGAGTTGAGATAAGCAAGGCCGATGCCCTGAAATTGTTTGAAGAAAAGGGGGATGAATATAAAACGGAGCTTATTGCTGATCTCGAAGACGGCACAATATCATTATACAGGCTGGGGAAGTTTATTGATCTGTGCCGCGGCCCCCATCTTCCCGACACTGAAAACATAAAGGCCATTAAGCTGTTGAGCGTGGCAGGTGCTTACTGGAAGGGTGATGAGAAAAGGAATATGATGACCAGGATATACGGTATCACTTTCCCGAAGCAAACGCTCCTGGATGATCACCTCAAAATGCTGGAAGAGGCAAAAAAACGCGACCACCGGCGGATAGGAAAAGAGCTTGAGCTGTTTGCCTTTTCCCAGAAGGTTGGTATGGGCCTGCCCTTATGGCTTCCCAGGGGAGCAGACATGAGGCAGCGCCTGATTGATTTTATGACTGCCGAGCTTAAACGCAGGGATTATACGATAGTATCAACTCCTCATATTGGCAATGTTGAATTATATAAGATCTCGGGTCACTACGAAAAATATGGTGCTGATTCCTTTCAGCCCATGAACACACCCCAGGAAGGCGAGCAGTTTATGCTTAAGCCCATGAATTGCCCCCATCACTGTGAGATATACAATGCCACCCCCCATTCATATAAGGACCTGCCCGTACGCATGGCGGAATTTGGGACAGTATACCGTTATGAGCAGCATGGTGAGCTTCACGGTCTGACCCGTGTCAGGAGCTTCACACAGGATGACGCCCATCACTTTTGCGAGGCCGGCCAGATGAAAGAAGAATTCAAAAGAATCATCGACCTTGTCCAGTGGGTTTTCAAATCACTGAACTTCAGTGAATACACGGCACAGATCTCATTAAGAGATCCTGTGAACAAGGAAAAGTACATAGGCAGTGATGAGAACTGGGAGAAGGCACAGAAAGCCATAATAGAAGCCGCCGCAGAGAAAGGCCTTGAAACAAAGGTGGTTGAAGGAGAGGCGGCCTTTTACGGTCCCAAGCTCGATTTTATGGTGAGGGATGCAATCGGACGCGAATGGCAGCTAGGAACGATACAGGTGGATTATAACCTTCCTGAACGTTTCGATATGACATATATCGGGGCAGATAACCAGAAACACAGGCCTGTACTGCTGCACAGGGCGATATTCGGAAGTCTTGAAAGATTTGTTGCCGTTTTGATAGAAAGCACGGCAGGGAAATTGCCCCTGTGGCTTAGTCCCGACCAGGTTATTATACTGCCTATCAGTGAAAAATACCATGATTATTCAAAAAAAGTTTTAAATTTATTAAATAATTGCGATATTCGCACACTGGTTGACGAGCGCAGTGAGAAGATAGGTAAAAAGATAAGGGATAACGAGTTAAGGAGAATCCCGTATATGCTTATCGTAGGTGAAAATGAAGAGAAATCGTCAACAGTTTCCGTCAGGAAGCAGGGAGAGGGAGATAAAGGGACAATGAAAACGGAAGAATTTGTTGATTTTATAAGGCAACAGCTTAAGAACGAACTGGAATAAACCCTGGTAATCAGTGCCGTATAAATGAAACATTAAGAAGGAATTGAAGAGGGAACAAAGTAGGATTTAAAGTAAAAATAACTGAAATATAAAATTTAAGGAGGATTAGCCATAGCAGGACCAAGAAGAAACATGCCACCCAGGAGACGTGAAGACAGGATGCCCCACAGGATCAATAACCGGATTACCGCAAGGGTAGTAAGGGTTGTGGGAGATAATGTTGAACCCCAGGTAATGTCAATAGGTGAAGCGATCAGGCTTGCTGATGAGATGGAGCTCGACCTTGTTGAAATATCTCCAAAAGCAGATCCGCCTGTTTGCAAGATAACTGATTACCAGAAGTTTCTTTATCAGCAAAAAAAGAAACAGAAAGAGATAAAGGCCAAAACCAGCAAGGTAGTGGTTAAGGAAATAAGGTTTGGCCCTAATACGGATGATCACGATTATAATTTCAAGCTTAAACACGCCATCAAGTTCCTGGAAGATGGTGCCAAGGTAAAAGCTTACGTGTTCTTTAAAGGAAGGTCAATACTGTTCAAGGAGAAAGGTGAGATACTTCTGCTACGTCTGGCACAGGATGTGGAAGATTACGGTGTGGTTGAACAAATGCCAAAGCTGGAAGGGAAGAGAATGACAATTACCTTTACTCCCAAAAAGAAAAAATAGGTTCTTTCAAATTATATAAAAACTGTACGAAATGCCAAAAATGAAAACGAATCCCGGTGCTAAAAAAAGATTTTCTTTTACCGGATCGGGTAAGATAAAGCGTAAGCATGCGTACAAAAGCCATATTCTGACAAAAAAATCGACCAAACGGAAAAGGAATTTAACCTATTCCGGTACAGTTGATAAAACAGATGAGAAGAATGTAAAGCTTCTCCTGGCTAAGAAGTAATGCAAACGCAGAAGAGAGAGAGTTAAAATGAGTATTAACAGAATGTAGAGCCCCGAATAAAGTCTTCCCGCTGAGGGAAGCGCTCACATTCAAAAAATTGAAGTATTATGCCAAGATCAACTAATTCAGTTGCTTCAAGAAACAGGAGAAAAAAAGTACTGAAGCAAACAAAAGGTCAGTTCGGTCGCAGAAAAAATGTTTATACGGTTGCTGTGAATGCCCTTGAAAAAGGGATGCAGTACTCGTACCGCGACAGGAGAAAGAAGAAAGGCAATTTCAGAGCACTATGGATACAGAGAATTAATGCTGCCACAAGGCAATATGACATGAGTTACTCTGAATTCATGGGTAAGATCAATAAAAAAGGAATTGCCCTGAACAGGAAGACACTTGCCGACCTTGCAATGAACCATCCTGATGCTTTTAAAGCAATAGTGGAAAAAGTAAAATGATTTATTAACATATTTCGAAAGAACCAGGAAAGAGACTGTCCCAAAAAGGCAGTCTTTTTTTTGCATCCTGACCCTGCATGTATTGAAATTCATCCTGGAATTTGACTGCCATAATGTCTTGCTAATTTAGTAGTAATCAGCCATATTGGCATCTGGCTGATTTTTGCCCATATTGCCAGAGAGTACTATTTCTTGCTTTATATCTCTCATTATATGACACTTAAGGAAGTTTTGCCATTTTTACCCTCCCACGCTGGCACAGGATTTGAAATTATGCTGTGAAAAAAATTGTATAACAAAAATTATGGAGGATAGAACAATGACAATAGCAAGATTTCCATTTTTCCCATCAATGCTTGACCGTTTTTGGGACAATGAACTGATGGACAGGGCAAGCTCAAATTATTCATCAACGAATACAAGTTTGCCGGCAGTCAATATAAAAGAAACGGAAGATGATTTCATGATCGAGGTTGCAGCACCGGGTATGAAAAAAGAAGACTTCTCGATAAATTATGATAACGGCAGGCTGACCATTTCTTCAGAGAAGCAGGAAGAATCCGGAGAAAATTACAGTCGCAGGGAGTTCAGCTACCAGTCGTTCTGCAGGAGTTTCGAAGTTGCCGATAATGTAATCGACAACCAGAAGATCAAAGCAAAATATGAAAACGGTATACTGTATATTACCCTGCCCAAGAGGGAAGAAATCAAACCCAAACCTGCAAAGCAGATCGCAATTAGTTAAGAGAAAACAGAATTATTAATGTGTGATTGCTGCAGGATGAAGAATGTCAACCTGCAGCAATCGCTATGAAAAAGGCAATATGCAATTCGATAAGTTCACAATAAAATCACAGGAATCGATCCAGAGAGCACAGCAGCTGGCAATGGAGATGGAACATCAGGCCATTGAATGCGCACACCTGCTCAAGGGGATAATGGAAACTGATGAGAACATACTACCATATGTTTTCAAGAAGCTCACTGTAAATGACCAGGTTCTTACATCTGCCCTTGACGGGATTTTAAAAAGCTATCCCAGGGTGAGTGGCGGACAGGTATACCTGTCTGACCAGGCCAACAGGGCGCTGATGGCTGCACAAAAAGAGGCCAATTCATCCGGTGATGAATTTGTTTCTCTTGAGCATTTGCTTATCGGCCTCCTAAATACATCGTCAGAAGCCTCAAACCTTCTCAAGGACAGTGGTCTGAATACCAGCGACCTGAAGAATGTAATGAAGGAACTGCGGAAGGGTAGCAATGTGACAAGCCAGAGTGCTGAAGAGACCTATAATGCACTTGGCAAGTATGCCATAAACCTTAATGAAAGAGCAAGGAGCGGCAAGCTGGATCCAGTTATCGGTCGCGATGAAGAGATAAGGAGGGTACTGCAGATACTGGCACGCCGTACCAAGAACAATCCTATTCTTGTTGGTGAGCCGGGTGTCGGCAAGACAGCAATAGCAGAAGGTATTGCATTCAGGATAGTTAACGGGGACGCCCCTGATGATCTTCTTCGCAAAAACATATATTCACTTGACATGGGTGCCCTCATTGCCGGGGCCAAATACAAGGGGGAGTTTGAAGAGAGGCTCAAGTCGGTGGTAAAGGAAGTTGTTTCCTCTGATGGCAATGTGATACTGTTTATTGATGAGATACACACACTTGTGGGAGCCGGTGGTGGTGGAGAGGGTGCCATGGATGCTGCAAATATCCTCAAGCCTGCCCTGTCGAAAGGTGAACTGCGGGCAGTGGGTGCCACAACATTGAACGAATACCAGAAATATTTCGAGAAGGACAAAGCCCTTGAACGAAGGTTTCAGAAAGTGTTCATTGATGAACCGGATGAGGAAGATGCCATATCAATACTCAGGGGTATAAAGGAAAGATATGAAAATTACCACAAGATAAGGATCAAGGATGAAGCCATAGTATCAGCCGTACAGCTGTCAATAAGATACATCAATGACCGTTTCCTCCCGGATAAGGCCATTGACCTGATTGACGAAGCAGCAGCACATTTACGGATAGAAATAAATTCAAAGCCCGAGGAGATAGATGTACTCGACAGGAAGATACAGCAGCTGGAAATTGAAAAAGTTGCTTTCAAGAGGGAAAAAGAGAAGGACCGGGTTGAAAAGATAAAGGAGCAACTGGCTGACCTGGAGGATGAAAGGAAGCAGCTGACAGCCCTCTGGGAAGAAGAAAAAAATGTTGTGAACGAGATACAGAACATTAAACAGCAAATAGAAGATTACCGTTACCAGGCTGAAAAAGCCGAGAGGGAAAGCAACCTGGCGAAGGTGGCAGAGATAAGATACGGCTTGCTGCCAAAAGCAGAGGAGAATCTGAAAAACGCCATTGAGAAACTCCAGCATTACGAAAAGGACGGCAAGAGGCTTGTAAGGGAAGAAATTACTTCTGAGGATATTGCCGATATAGTATCCAGGTGGACGGGAATACCTGTTACAAGGATGCTGCAGAGCGAGAAAGACAAGCTTTTACTTATTGAGGAGGAGCTACATAAAAGGGTTGTTGGACAGGATGAAGCCATTGAAGCGGTTGCGGCAGCCATCAGGAGGAGCCGTACAGGCCTCTCGGACGAAAAACGGCCTGTCGGATCTTTTCTCTTCCTGGGCACAACGGGAGTGGGTAAAACAGAGCTGGCAAGAGCCCTGGCCGAATATCTCTTCAATGATGAATCGCTACTTACCCGGATTGATATGAGCGAGTACCAGGAGAGGCATGCGGTGTCGCGCCTGGTAGGAGCACCTCCCGGATACATAGGCTACGAAGAGGGAGGGCAGCTTACTGAAGCCGTCAGGAGAAAACCCTACTCAGTTATTCTGCTTGACGAGATAGAGAAAGCTCATCCCGATACATTCAATATTCTGCTCCAGGTTCTTGAGGATGGCAGGCTGACGGATAATAAAGGAAGGATTGCCAACTTCAAAAATACGATAGTTATCATGACTTCAAACCTCGGGTCTGATCTTATCAGGGAAAATTTTGAAGATTACACAGAAGCCAATGCAGAGCAGATAATTGAAAAAACGAGGATGCAGGTTTTTGAGATACTTAAGAAAAGCGTCAGACCGGAGTTCCTCAACCGCATTGATGAACTTATTATGTTCAAGCCCCTGACAAAGGAAGACATAAAGGGTATCATTGACATACAGATCCGCAGACTCAAGAAAATCCTGGAAAAGCAGGATATAGGCATCAGTGTAAGTGACAGCTGTATAAGCTATCTCCGGGACAAAGGCTTCAACATACAGTTCGGGGCGCGTCCGCTCAAGAGGCTTATTCAGAAAGAGATAACCGACAAAATATCACTTGCCATCCTTAAAGGCGACATAAAGCAGGGAGATTCGGATATTATCATCGACAGTGACGGGAAGGAAACGCTCATCAGGAAAGGCTAATAATCAGTGTATGAGACGGAGTGCCAGTTTAATACCCAGGCATCTTCCTGGTGGCAGCCTGCCAGGCTTGTTATCTAACCCGGTGAAACATCCTCCTGAACCTGATCTTCTTAAGGCCGCTGGCTTCCTTGTCAACTGACAGCCATATAAATTTAGGTTCGCCCACCACATGATCTTCAGGAACAAAGCCCCAGTAACGGGAATCGGCTGAATTATGACGATTGTCGCCCATCATCCAGTAATAATCCATACTGAAGGTATAGGTGCCGGTCTCCTCCCCGTTTATCATAATCCTGTCACCGTCAACCTCCAGGTCGTTATCCTCGTATACATCAATAATCCTTTCATACAGGGAGATATTGTTCGAATCCAGTTTAACGGTGGCACCTTTTTCAGGTATCCACAGTGGACCGTAATAATCCTCATTCCATGGGTAATAAGGGTTATGGGGAAATATCACCACTCCATATTCACCATTCCTCCTCAGGTCTTTTCGTACCTCCACGACATTTCTGAAATTACTTATCTGTTCAGCATTTGATTCTGTGAGAGGCATGTAGTATGTAGTTCCGGAAACCATGTTCTGGTTCGATTTATATACATCGAGTCTCTCAAATGCCTTGGGATTTATCCTGGTTCCGTCTGTAACCACCCAGTAATTAATCTGCTGTGTTTCGCGGGCTTCTTCTTCCTGGCCATTCACATACAATACACCTCCCCTGATTTCTATGGTATCGCCCGGAATGCCCACACATCTTTTCACATAGTTCTCACGCCTGTCAACCGGTCTGTATACAATGTCATTATTCTTCCATATTTCTTCACGGGCCATTCTAAGATACTCATCCTCCGACCTTAGAGCACTCCCTGTAAAATTGTCGTAGTTTTCGAGACTTCGTGCTTCCGACCTGATTATCTCATCATAGGCCATAGCCTGGTTCTGAAGTACAACGGTATCACCTGCCGGAAAATTAAAAACCACAGCATCATATCTCTCAACATCCCCGAAACCTTTTAATCTTTTATACGGGGCATGGATAAGGTTTGACCACGACCTGGTCTTAATAAGAGGTATTGTATGCTGGGTAAAGGGAAAAGCGATGGGTGTGTTCGGCAGTCGCGGTCCGTATGCCACTTTGCTGACAAATAGATGGTCGCCCACCCTGAGGGATTTTTCCATTGAAGGCGTGGGTATCCTGTAGTTCTGGAAGAGGAATATGTTAATCAGGGTAACGGCAATAACAGCAAATATCAAGGCATCGAGCCATTCTATAAAAGTGCTGTTTGGTCCTTCCCTTTTCTTCCAGAAAGCCCAGTTCACTTTTTTTGTGATATAAATATCAAAAATTATGAGCAGTCCCGGTAAAAGCCAGTAGTTACCTACCCAGACAACCCACAATACATATATTACAGCGACTACTGCAAATTTGAAATATTTGTTATTAAGAATATCCAGCATGTTTCTTTTATTATTTGAGTGGCAAAAGTAATGTTTTAATTTAAAAGCCGAGCAAATCGCTCATAGTAAATACACCTTGCCTCTTATGGATAAATTCAGCAGCAATAATCGCACCAAGGGCAAATCCCTGCCTGCTATGTGCCTTATGCTCCAGTGTGATTGCATCATTAGCAGACTCCCAGACCACCCTGTGGGTACCGGGCACCTGCCCTTCCCTGACCGACCTTATACTTATTGATGCATTTCCGGTGACCTGGTCCGGTGTCCACGAATCATATCTTCCGCACTCACTGATAATATCACCAGCCAGGCTAATGGCCGTTCCACTGGGTGCATCTTTTTTCATTGTATGGTGGATCTCTTCCAGGTTCACTGAATAAGCGGGCAGTTGATCCATTATGGCTGCCAGCCTCCTGTTGAGATTAAACATTATGTTTACACCTATGCTGAAATTGGAGGCATAAAGGAAAGCCGTACCCTTTTGCTGTGCCAGGTCTTTCGCTTCAGCTAAGTTTTCCGTCCACCCAGTAGTGCCCGAAACAACAGGTATACCTTTAATTAAGCAACTTCTGATATTTGCCAGGGCTGTTTCGGGTGTTGAAAACTCAATAGCAACATCGGATGTTTGAAAGATCTCAGAATCAAAATCATGGGTATTATCTTTATCAATCCTGAGAATAATCTCATGCCCCTTTTCCAGGGCAATATTCTCAACTTCCCTGCCCATTCTCCCATAACCTATTATAGTTATCCTCATATATTTTTTTGAGCTAAAATACCCGATTTTTTTTAAAGTAATGACTAATATGGACCGGAAACATTTATTATTAACTTTAAAGCTTTAATTTGAAAATAAAACCGAAATGAGATCAGTGAGCAACTTATTTTTCGCATTCAGCATTCTTTTAATGTCTTCATTACAGGTCCAGGGCCAGAAGGCAGATCCCTACCATATTTCATCCGGGGGTTTCGGCTATCT
>JBNJHQ010000074.1:0-12385 GCA_051748705.1 Bacteroidota bacterium
TTATGTTGAGGATAAATACAACAGGGTTGTCACTAATTATGCAACATCCTATAATGGTTCATATAACAGGGGTTTTGACAGGGAAATAGAATACTGGGCCTATACAGGCTCGGGAAATATACACTCCACTTCAGCTGACCTTCTCAGATGGATGAGGTATTATTATGATTCACCGGCAGGATGGGAAGAAGCCTTCTCCATGATGCTGACTCTCGATGATTTTAACAATGGTGAAACAAATGATTATGCATTCGGCGTGAGGATAGATGAATATAAAGGTGAAAAGAGGATATCCCACAGTGGTTCAATAGGAGGATACAGGGCTTTCGCATGCACATTCCCGGAGCATGAAACCGAAATTGCTGTTCTCACGAATTTCTCCTCATCAGATGTGTCCGGCAAAGTAAACCGGGTAAGTGAAATTATCCTTGAAATTCCGGAAGAGGAAAGCATGCCGGTGCAAATGGAAGCAGCAGAAATTGATCCGGAAAAGATCGAAAAATTCATTGGGACCTATGATCTTGAAAATTCGGACACACGAATGCTTGAAATTATGATAGCCAATGACAGCCTTTTTTGCCGGTACACAGGGGGCAGAAAGATATACCTTCAAACAGCCAGCGACAGTGTGCTTTTTAATAACGACCGCAACATAAAAATCAGCCTGCTCACCACCTCACCTCCATCATTGAAAATATTCAGCGGTTCACAGGTCAACAGTGCCGAAAAAGCTGATAAATTCATTGCCGGGAGAAAATACCTGGAGCATGTAGCAGGCACTTACTTCTCACCTGAGCTGGAAACGCAGTACAGGTTCTATGTCAGGGACGATAAACTTTTTGGCTACCATACACGACATGGAGAATTTCCTGTTGAGAGCCTGAAAGAGGACATTTTTATCTCAGGCAGTGGTTTTATCAGTAAGATAGTCATCGTAAGGGAAAGGAATAAGATCAGTGGCATGAAAGTGAGCAATTCCAGGGTCAGGGACCTGTGGCTTGAACGAAGGTAGATTGTTAATTATGAAATTGTTGTAACCTGTGATGAAATTTAAAGATTTACATATGAAACAGTTAAGTGCTTTTATGGCAGTCCTGCTTCTTATAGCATCCGGCTGTAATACGGGTGAAAGAGAAATTCCTGCTGGGAATGAAGTGATACTCGGAATATTCGGCGGTATGGGTCCTGAGGCCACTGCTGACCTTTATAAACAGATACTGGATATCAGTCCCGCCGGCACCGACCAGGACCACATACCAACCATTATATTCAGCAACCCACGGGTTCCTGACAGGATGGAATCGATAGCCAACGGAGGAGACCTGATCAAACCCTACCTCAGGTTCAGTGTAAGAAAACTGGAATCAGCAGGTGCATCATTCATTGCTATACCCTGCAATACAGTACATTATTTTTATGACTATATGCAGGAATCCGTAAAAATTCCGATTATCCACATGATCAGGGAAACAGCCGGGGAAGTGGCTGACAAATACCCGGGGGTCAAAAAAGTGGGGCTTCTGGCCACCACAGGCACAATTGAATCGGGACTATACAATAAGGAGCTGGAATCCATGGGCTTTGAAGTACTTACTCCAGCTGACTCAATAGAAATAAATATGGTTATGAAGGCTGTTTATGGCATCAAATCAAAAAGCGATCCACAGTTCAACGAAGATCTTCTTGCCCTGGCCGGGCAGAACCTGGCTGACAGGGGAGCTGAATTAATTGTACTGGGCTGCACTGAGATACCGCTTGCCTATAATCCGGAGAGGGTTAACCTGCCCTCAGTGAATGCCACCAGGGTGATTGCAGAACGGGCAGTGGAGCTGCATAATAAAATGGCGGAAGAGCTATATAAAGATTCTAAAAAATAAGCACTGCAGTTCAAGGTTAAGGATAAAAGAAACGGGCAACGCATGCCGACTTTTTATTTACATGCAACTCTTATCTGATACCTGCGTCTTTACGTCAAAATTCTTAATACGGATTAACATCATTAGCCATGAAAAAATTTCTCTTTGTTTTAATTATTATATTAACCACATATGTATCAAGAGCCGGGGATGAAGGCAATGATTTTGAGGACATGCTCAGGGGATGGTCTGAGTCATTTCTCCTGAAAGTGCCCGATTCCTATACTGATACACTTAATTTCCTGCTCAAAGATGACGAAAGCTACTGGCATGTGGTCTTTGAAGATGACAGTTACAGTATTCACAGGAGCAAAAATCCCGGGGCAAAATTTATTATTACCTCCAGCATGGATACTTTCAGCAAAATATTTTCAGGTCAACTCAGCCCCATGACAGCCATAGGCCGGTCATCCATTTACGAAACCGCTCCCCTGGATTTTATTCTGGTCAATGGTATGACAATAGGCATGATAGACTGGAATTATGCATATTTTACCGTGATTAACTTCTTCAACTCCCATCCACACAACAAAGTGCTTCTTGGCCGCGAACATTCACGTACGGTTCATGGCGGGAATGTGATAGGCCTGTATTACAGTGTCGGCTACAGGAGTGCCTGGTATAACCTGGTAAAGGGACAGGTCCTGAATGAAGAAGGTGAAAAAGATCCCTGGCAGCAGTCCTTTATTATTATTCAAGGCAGCGGTTATGCTAAAATAGGGAATGACACACTGCGCATAAAGGAAAATGAGGCATACTATATCAGCCCCAACCTGGAACATAAGGTATGGACCGATTCGGATGAAGGCGTTTCACTTATTTGGAATGCCTGGGGCAATGAAGCATGGTAGTTTAAGAAAGGCAGCCGTGATTCCGCGAGGGGGTGCTTAAAAGGGAAATACAACTCTAATTTTCTGCGCGGAATTACGGCTCCCTCCGGAAGCCGTGATTCCGCGAAGGGGTGCTTAAAAGGGAAATACAACTCTAATTTTCTGCGCGGGAATTACGGCTCCCTCCGGAAGCCGTGATTCCGCGAGGGGGTGCTTAACAAGGAAATAAAAGCCTTATTTGCTCAACCGGAATTACGAACCTCACTTCATTCGGTTCGTGATTCCGCGAAGGGGTGCTTAACACGAAAATACAAGCCTTATTTGCTCAACCGGAATTACGAACCTCACTTCATTCGGTTCGTGATTCCGCGAAGGGGTGCTTAACACGAAAATACAAGCCTGCCGCACTTTCAGTGCGGCCAGGTTTTTAAATTATACAGGCCACTCAAACGAGCCTGGATGGCCTGTATAATTTAAAAAACCCGGTACGGTTGTACCGGGCTTGTATTTTCCTGTAGCGAGACCGGGAATTGAACCCGGGACCTCATGATTATGAATCATGCGCTCTAACCATCTGAGCTATCTCGCCGGTATGCGGGGAAAATAAATATAATTGCCATCTCCCCTGCTTTTGCGGGTGCAAATATAATACATACTTTCTATATTTCAATATGGTTTTTTATTTATGTTATTTTTTCTATATTGCATGAGATCAAAATATTTACGGTCAAAAAATGAATTGATGAAATCAAGCTATGAACTCGAATATACCTTAAACAGCTCACCTAAAGTCCTCTTCCCCAGGTTAAGTACAGCTGAAGGCCTCGCTGAATGGTTCGCGGATGATGTGCACGTGGACGGGGATAACTATGTTTTTATATGGGATGATATTGAACACAGGGCCCAACTGGTTCAAATGAGGGAAAATAAACATGTGCGTTTCAAATGGGCCGATATAGATGAAAATGAAGACAGGTATTTTGAGTTCAGGCTTAATATTGATGAGTTGACGGGAGATGTTGCATTACTTATAACCGATTTTGCGGAGGAGGAAGAAAAAGAAGATGCAATTTATCTCTGGGATACACAGATAACAGAACTCAAACGGGTCCTTGGATTGTAAAAAGGGCACGATTTATGCATAATACCCGGCAGGCTTATCTCACCAAGAGTTTTAAGCATAAATAGATTTATATTTATTAGCTTTGGAGCCCTAGTAAAGCGCTATGATAAAGAAATTAGACAGGCTGGTTCTTAAATCTTTTCTCGGGCCGCAAATACTTACGTTTTTTATTGTCCTGTTCGTATTTGTTCTGCAATTCCTGTGGATGTATATCGATGACCTGGCAGGTAAAGGACTGGAACTGGATGTGCTGGCCGAATTATTATTCCACTTTACTCTTGTCTTCGTTCCAAACGCCCTTCCCCTTGCAATATTGCTCGCTGCCCTGATGACCTTCGGTAACATGGGGGAGAATTTTGAACTCACGGCAATTAAATCATCGGGTATATCCCTGCAGAGAATAATGCGACCATTGATTGTCTTCGTTATACTTCTTAGCATCGCGTCCTTTTTCTTTTCAAATAATGTCGTTCCTTATGCTAACAGGAAAGCCAGAACTTTACTGTATGATATAACACAGAAGAGGCCGGAATTAAATATCCAGGCAGGTACATTTTACAATGGTATCGAAGGATTCAGCATTAAAATAGGAAAAAAAGATCCTGAAACAAACAAGCTGGAAAAGGTCCTGATTTATGACCACAGGGACCAGGACGGGAACAAAGCAGTTGTTATGGCCGACTCCGGATATATGAACCTTACACCTGATGAAGCAGGTCTTATATTCACACTGTATAACGGCTATGCCTATAATGATTTAGAAGAAAGAGGCAGATCGGCCAGCCAGAAGAAATATCCCTTCAGATCTGACAGGTTCCGGGAACAGGTAATGGTTATTGAACTCAGCGGCTTCGACCTTGAACGATCAGACCTGAACCTGTTTAAATCACACCAGACAATGCAGAATATGGCCCAGCTTGAGTATTTCATTGATTCGCTAAGCCATAGACTTGATACCCGCCAGGAAAATTACATTAATGAATATAAGACATCTAAAATATACTCCCGTAGAAACTACCATAAGATAGATGCCTTAATTGATACAGGCAGACATAAAAGTCTGGTTTTCAATGCCGACAGCCTTTATAATTCTCTTGAACCCATGCAACAGCAAATGGTGATATCCCACTCACTTAACCAGGCCAGGTCAGGACTGCAGTTTCTCGAAGAAAAAAGTAACATAAGTTATAGTGAGCTGAAACATATATTGAAATTTAAAGCTGAATGGCACAGGAAGATGACCCTGGCCGTTTCTTGCATTATCTTCTTTTTTATAGGCGCCCCGCTGGGAGCAATAATCAGGAAGGGAGGCCTCGGCACTCCCGTCGTTATTGCCGTTTTATTTTTTGTTATCTGGTATGTCCTTACCCTCTTTGGTGAGAAAGTGGCAAAGGAAGGAATTGCACCTGTTCCCCTTGGCATGTGGGAATCAACGGTTATATTAATGGGTGTCGGCATATTTCTCACTTATAAAGCCACATCAGACGCTGCTATTATGAATAAGGAAACATATACCCATTTCTTCCGTAATCTCGGCAGGAAAATTGGTGTTTCGAAAAAGAGCACTATGACATAAGTCATGAAAACCGAAAAGCTATTTTTAAAGTTTTGTCTATGTAATTTATCTTACAAATAATACTTTTGCAACATAATCAATACAGATCCAGGATCACAATATAAATAATGACACAAGATTCAAAGAAAAAGAGTCCGTTCAACACCATTGATGAAGCGATTGAAGATATACGAAGGGGAAAATTAATAATAGTGGTAGATGATGAAGACAGGGAGAATGAAGGGGATTTTATCTGCGCTGCCGAACTTACAACCCCGGAAATCGTAAATTTTATGGCAATAAACGGCAGGGGTTTGATATGCGTACCCCTGCCGGAGGAAAGATGTGAAGAACTTGAGCTGGAGCTAATGGTTGGAAAAAACACCTCAGCTCATGAAACACCCTTTACCGTGAGTGTCGATCTTATAAGCAGCAAAACCAGCACAGGAATTTCGGCACACGACAGATGCCTTACTATAAATGCACTTGTGGATTCACGTACCAAACCTGAAAACCTCGGAAGGCCAGGACATATATTTCCCCTGAAAGCCAAATCAAAAGGTGTATTAAGACGTGCAGGACATACTGAAGCAGCTGTTGATCTGACAAGGCTTGCCGGATTAAAACCGGGGGGGACACTGGTTGAAATAATGAATGATGACGGGTCAATGGCCAGGCTGCCTGATTTACTTAAGCTTGCAGAAAAATTCAATATCAAGATTATTTCAATAAGGGACCTTATAAAGTACCGCCTTGAAAAGGAAAGTATTCTTGAAAAAGGCGTTAGAGTACACCTGCCTACCGAGCATGGCGACTTCGACTTTATCCCTTTCAGGCAGCTCAGCAACGGGCTTGAACATGCAGCACTGGTAAAAGGGTCATGGTCAAAGGATGAAACTGTCCTGGTAAGGATACATTCTTCCTGTTTCACAGGTGATATTTTCGGGTCGATGCGTTGCGACTGCGGTCCGCAACTTCACGAAGCAATGAGAATGGTTGAAAAGGCAGGGAAAGGGGCTGTGATATACCTGAGCCAGGAAGGAAGGGGCATAGGCCTGTTTAATAAGATACGAACCTACAAACTGCAGGAGGAAGGAATGGATACTGTAGAAGCCAACCTGGAACTGGGATTTGGTGAAGATGAAAGAGATTACGGTATAGGGGCGAATATTATGAGAGAACTGGGCCTGGGTAAGGTGAAACTGATCTCGAATAATCCTGTTAAAAGAGCCGGTCTCGAAGGTTACGGCATTGAAATAATTGAAACCCTTCCCCTGGAAATACCTCCTAACCCGCATAACGAATTCTACCTGCAGACCAAGGCCGATAAGATGGGGCATTACCTTAGCTGTTACAAACATCCCAAAATCAAACATTGACCCTAGATCGCTCATAAACATTAATATAGTCCCCGGTAAAGATTATTACTAAATCCTTATTCTTCTTCATTATTTTTGTAGTTTTGTTATCTGAAAACAGATCCTCTGATGAGCAAACCACGAATTATATTCATGGGGACTCCTGAATTTGCCGTTCCCAGCCTTGGCTCACTTCTAATGAATGGCTATAATGTCGTGGCCGTGGTTACTGCTCCCGATAAACCTGCAGGCAGGGGCCTGAAACTGCAGAGGCCCGCTGTAGCAGAATATGCATCCGATAACCTGTTAAACCTCCTTCAACCAGATAATCTTAATGATCCTTCTTTTATCAGGCTGCTCAGAAACCTTGAACCGGATATAATGGTGGTTGTTGCATTCAGGAAATTACCGGAAGAAGTATGGAGAATACCAGGGCTGGGCTGCTTCAACCTGCACGCCTCTTTACTACCGCAATACAGGGGTGCAGCACCAATTAACCATGCTATCATTAACGGGGAAAAAACAAGTGGCGTAACTACATTCCTGATCGACCAGAATATCGATACAGGTAAAATACTATTCAGGAAGAAGGTCAACATTGCCGCCGATGACAGTGCCGGTAACCTGCATGACAAACTTATGCGTGAAGGAGCTAAGCTGGTTGTAAAAACTGTCAAAGCACTTGAAAAGGGGAGTTTCAGAACCATAGACCAGGCCCGCCTGGTAAAGAATAATGCTACATTGAAAAAAGCTCCAAAGATATATCCCAAAGATTGTTACATTAACTGGGATATGAAGAGTCGCGATGTGTATAATTTCATACGTGGACTGTTTCCACATCCCGGAGCCAGGACCATCTTCAGAAAAGGATCTGATGATTTTACGGTTAAAATTGGCAAATGCAAATGCCTTAAGAAATATAATCAATTAAAACCCGGAGAGATCGACAGTGATGGTAAGACCTTCCTGAGAATCGGGACCGGAGGATGCACCATTGACATTGAAAGGCTTCAGATGGAAGGAAGGAAATTTATGCAGGTAGATGAATTCCTCAGGGGTTTTGATATAACAGATACCAGGGTAATTAAAGACCCTCCGGCTTAGTCTTTCTCAACCACAGCTCTGTACCTGGATCAGGCTCATGTCCCGGCTCCATCCTGTTTTTCCTGTACAGAACCCTGAGCCTTATCCCGTAAAGCTGTGAAATAGAATGCATAGTCTCTCCCTCCTTAACAATATGATAGTTCTTTCCCCTCTCTGCCCTGTTCCTTTTCATCTGCAGATACAGAAGCTGCCCGGCTTGCAGATCAGCATTATCATCAAGATCGTTGAATATTTGTAATTCCCGGCTAAATAAGTCAAACTCGCGGGCAAGACTCTCAAAAGTATCCCCTTCTCTTACAACAATATAAGGAAGCAAATTCCTGGTCTTTACCCTCTTGCCCCGCTCAATAACATATCTGTCCGCATTTGACTCAGGCTGACGGGCAGTATCGTCCTTTATAACTTCCTTATGGATCATTTCTGTGCTTACGGGATTCAGCACCTTTGCCCGCACATTGCCTCTGCCACTTAATACCATCTCATCATAAAGGTGCAGCCTGTTCCTCTCTATCATATCTATAAGCATATTTGCATACCTTGGATTGGTAGCATATCCTGCACTCTTCAATCCCCTTGCCCATCCCTTGTAATCATCCTGCCGGAGATAAAAAAGAGATTCATACCTCGACCCCCGTCGGAGAAAATCAGAGTGGTCCCGGAAAGATTCATCTGCGTCCCTGTATCTCCTGAAGCATTCGCCACGCCTGTCATCATTATGATAGATCCGTCTTCCGGTCCAGCCGTTATGACATTTAATACCAAAATGATTATTGGCCACACGGGCCAGCCTGCTGCGGCCATAATCACTTTCAATTACAGCCTGTGCAAGTGTAATACTTGCAGGCACCCCTGTTCTCCGCATCTCGCTCATCGCCAGATCTGCATACTGCTTTATATATGCTTCAGCATTACGGTCTGCAGCAAGCGGCAAATCATCAGTCCCTGCCCATCGTACAGACTGGCAGGAAGAAAATAGAATTGCCATAAATAATATGAAAGAAAAAAGCCTCATAGGAATAATTTGCCGTAAAAATAACATGCATAAATCTATTTATCTTCCATTAAACGGGAAGAAATTAACTATTCGTATATAATTATTAAGATTATGAACCAGGCCGGTTAACAGTTAATCGGGTTGACAATATTTTTTGTATTTTGCAGCATATATATTATCCATGGCCAGGCAGAAAACAATTAAAATCACCCTGAAGGAATATCTTTCCCCGGAAGAACTAAGCACCGGGGATCAGCAACTTATAAGTGAAGCTATAAAAGCAAGCCATTCGGCTTATTCGCCATACTCAAATTTTTCGGTAGGTGCTGCACTAATGCTTGACAGCGGGGAGATAATCAGCGGAAACAACCGGGAAAATGCATCTTTTCCTGTGGGTATATGTGCCGAGCAAACAGCCGTAGCATATGCCGGTGCCAATTATCCTGCTTCTGCTATTACGACAATAGCTGTATGTGCCCGAAAGGGTGAAGATTTCACCGACCATCCTGTGTCGCCCTGCGGCAAGTGCAGGCAGGTCCTGGCTGAAGAGGAAGACCGGTCGGGCAAGAAAATAAGGGTGATCCTTTACGGAAGGTCAAAAATCTATATCCTGGAAGGCATCGATATGCTCCTGCCGCTTCATTTCAACAGTGCAGTTCTCCGTCCTTAATCATCATCTATTACCATCTGGAAACCTGCACCATGAATATTCTTGATGGAAATATTTTTGTCGTCAGAAAGGTATTTTCTGAGCTTTGTGACATAAACATCCATACTCCTTGCGGTGAAATAATCATCAGAACCCCATATTGATTTCAGGGCTGTTTCCCGGCTGACAAGGGTATTTGGCGATTCAGCTAGCAGTTCAAGTAGCTGGGCTTCTTTAGGTGAGAGCTTTCTCTCCCCTTCACCTGATTTCAGTGATCTTAGCTTTGTATTAAATGTGTATTTACCAATCTTCAGCTCGTCGCTTGATTTGCGCATCCCTTCACGCCTGGTGGTTATGGCTTTTATTTTTGCCAGTAATATCTCGGTGTCGAATGGCTTGGTAATATAATCATCGGCACCCAGTCCGTAACCGCGCAGAACATCCTCCTTCAATTTTTTGGCAGTGAGAAAGATCAGAGGTATCGTCCTGTTAATAGCCCTTATCTCCGAAGCAATCGTAAAACCGTCAACATTGGGCAGCATTACATCAAGTATGCAAAGGCTGAACTGCTCTTTTCTGAAGGCCGCCATGGCATTCTTCCCGTCATCTATCCATTCAACCTCAAAATCATTGATCTCAAGATAGGATTTAAGCACTGACCCGAAGCTGAGATCATCCTCAACAAGAAATATTTTTGATATACTACTCATAGCAGTTCTTCCTTCTGAGGCAGTGACACCTCAAATGTTGTGCCCTTTCCTGCTTCACTGAATACTTTAATATCACCATTATGGGCATCAACTATTGCCTTGACGTAGCTCAGCCCCAGACCGAAACCCTTAACATTATGTATATTACCGCCTGACTGACGGTAAAACCTGTCAAATATTTTTGACTGTACCGTTTTTGACATACCAATGCCCTTATCTGAAACCGAAAGAATAAAATTTCCGTTCCTGTTGGCAGTACTCACTGTGATCTCAGGTTCACTTACGCTGTATTTATTGGCGTTATCCAGAAGGTTATGAACCAGGTTTGTCAGGTGTTCCCTGTCCCCATAAACCAGCGGATCTTCTGCCTCGGCATAGAAGAAAATGTTCCCCTTCCTCCCTTCCACCTGTATCTCGATTGTCTCTATTGATCTCATTATGACAGAATGCATATCAAGGTCAGAAAAACTGAACTCCATGTCCCTCCTCTCAAGCGATGATATCTGGAGAATATTCTCAACCTGCTTATTCATCCTGGAATTCTCCTTTTTTATCATACTTATGAATTGCCTTACCCTGCTTTCATCCCTTATGACCCTGGGATTGTTAATTGTATCGGCTGCAAGTGAAATGGTTGCTATAGGTGTTTTGAACTCGTGGGTCATATTATTGATGAAATCCGACTTCATTTCGGATATCCTTTTCTGCCTGATAATAAAGAATATACTGAGTGCAAAAGTGATAAGAATTATTAAGCTGAAAAGCAGTGAGGCACCCAGCAGGTAAGACATTGATGAGAGTATATAGTTTCTTCGTTCCGGGAAAACTACAGAGAGCCGTGTATTACGCCTTATCAACCTGTCATTAAACAGGCTTACCGTGTAGTTGCTGCTTATCAGTTCTGCTGGCGGAACGCTTTCATACACCCCGTCTACAATCCTGTTACCTTCAATAATAGCAAATTCAAAAGGAATCCTTATGCCCGAATTAGACAGTTCACTGTAGAGGACAGACAATATTTCATCCCTGTCGGCCGGACTGTTAAGCTCCCATTCGTAGAGTTCCGAGATCATCCTGTCGCCCATCCTGCGGAGATCGCTTGATTTCTGTAAAAGCCATGACCTGAACCTGTCGTTGTTAATATTCAGAGGTCCGGCTCCGGGTGTTTCTATATATCCGGGTGCTTCCCTCTTATTGCTGTCGCCTATAAAGTATTGCTGATAATCTCCAAGTACCTGAACATTATTCCCGTCGTCAGTCAGCCTCAGGGAAAATCTCTCCCCCACCCCGCTTATGTTTTCATAAGCGCCCTCCTGTGCCCGGTCAGCATCTGCGCCGGCAAAAGGAATGGTTCGCATCTCATTGGCCTGTGATTGCAGCAGAGAATCGGCTACCATCATCTGCTCATAGAAAGCAAGCTGCCTGGACGACTCAATTTTTCGGGCAGTGCTTTGCAGGCTATTGAAGACAGAGCGGCTGAACAAATCGTTCCTTACCCTGACAGCATTGTTTATCCAGGTTATCTGTACCCAGATAATACCAGTTAAGGATACAAGCATCAAGGATATCAGACCTATGAGCTTCCTTCTTTTCATATTGCAAAAATATAATTATAATATTACATGTTTCCATATTTTAACTTTTCCTTAACTAGATTTAACCTGAGTTTAACCGGCTCAGGATAATATTGTTATACATTTGCTAATGGATTTATAGATGAAGGTAAGAAAGACGGCTCAGAATTCCTGTTTAAGGGAGAAGGTAGAAATGAAGTTCAGGGATAGGGGCCGGAGGGTAATTTTGACATCCTGACCTCTGATATTTTCAGTTTGAATGAAAGTGGCTGCTTTAACTATTAAGCAGCCATTTTTTATTAAAAGATTTTTATTTTTGACCATATATCCCCACCGGGCAGAGGTGCTGTAATTTCTATTTCGTCCTTTTTTACCGGGTGCACAAAAGCCAGCTTCCAGGCATGCAGTGATATGCTACCGTCATTGTTAGACCTTGGAAAACCGTATTTAAGATCTCCTTTCACCGGGCATCCTGCTTTAGCCAGCTGGCATCTTATCTGGTGATGCCGGCCTGTATGAAGATCCACTTCAAGCACATAGTACCTGTCGGTCCTGCTGGCCAGTTTATAACT
>JBNJHQ010000075.1:0-12072 GCA_051748705.1 Bacteroidota bacterium
ACTTATTATAAAACACAAAAAAAGCAGGGTGGATCCCGCCTGAGCGGGAACCACCCCTGTTCATGATAACACCAGAACCTGACATGAACATTCTCTTTTATACCCCCTGCCCCTCTTATCTTATTTCTTTCCTCTTAAACCATAACAAAGACCTGTCAGGATAAATTATGCTGCACCGGCTATTGTTAATAAATAAGCTTGCATAACATTTATGTATAAATGCCACTTACGAGGGTAACATGCTTAATCAATAGAATAGCCTGGCTATCCTTTTATTAAAGATTAAGAGTACAAGTAATACGACGCTCCACTGGAATATACACGACATGAATGAGAAGGGCGTGAAGGGATTGTACCATTCGCCGGGGATAAATGATTGCGAAAGCCACCAGACAAGAAGTACAATAGCTGCTATTGGTATGAAATAATTCATTATAAAAACCCACCACTTTCCTACTTTCCTGTCACTGGCCGTCTGGTTTATTTCAATTCTTACCTTCTGTGTACCCTGTTTCATTACAAGGAAAGCAATAAGTGCACCCGATATCATCAGGGCTACACCCCATACAAAATCCTGGTTACTCAGGAAGTTAAGGTTACGCGCTGAAGGTATGCCGAAAAGGAAAACCAGTATGCTTATAACTATTATTGACCTCTTACGTTTCATCCCAGTATCGACCAAAACCCTTGTGGGCAACTCCAGTTGAGCTATAAGGGAAGAAAAACCTGCGAAGGTGAGCCCGAGGAAAAATAATATTGAAAGTATCCCCCCTCCGAACATCTTCTCAAAGAGCTGGGGCATCCAGATAAATGTCAGTCCTGTTGATGCAGGGCCGCTTGTTTTCATTATTTCCATTACCTCCGGGCTGCTCATTCCCATTTCATGCTTGAGGACAGCAAACACAGTCCCGAATATCATTATACCTGACAGTATTGATACAGTATTATTCCCTATCCCGGTAAGGAAAGCATTTCCCACTGCTCCATGTTCTTTTTTCATATAGGCCGCATAGGTAAGGAATAAACCCCATCCTGCCCCGGTATCCCATGCATTCTGTGTAAGTGCATCAAGCCATATCCTGGGCTCACCAAGCTGCGACCACTGCGGTTTGAACAGGTATGCCAGCCCTTCAGCTGAGCCAGGTAAGGTTATGGCCCGTACAACACTGAGGATAACTATAACGAGGAGGGACGGAATAAGCACCTTGTTCACCTTTTCAATGGAAGATATCCCTCTCCATATGGCCAGGGCACCAAAACCAATTGCAAGCATGTGTGTTAAAAGTGGCCAGATGCTCCCCTGGTATGATTCCCAGATAGTCATTGCCGATTCAAAAGTCTCAGGGAGGGGATTAAAGAGCATATATACAAAATAGTAAATACACCAGCCAACCACAACGGTGTAAAAAAAGGTGATAAAAAGAGGCACCAGGGCAACAAAGGAACCCAGCCATGCAAACTTCTTTCCCATACCTTTTACAAATACCCCAACAACTCCTGACCTGTATTTGCGGCCGGATGCATATTCGGCAATTATCAGGGGTATACTCCAAAGGAAAAGAAAACAGAGCCATGCTATCAGGAAAGCCCCCGCTCCCTCTTCACCGGCACTCTGTGCTGCTATCCGGGGGAAACGCCAGATATTGCCCGTTCCCACAGCCACACCCATTGCACTTAATATAAGACCCCACCTGCTTGTAAACCTCTGGGCGGTTGATTTATCCAGTATCTTACTCATGCCTGCTTAATATTTTACTGATGTAATCATTGGCAAGCTCCATCTGGTCCTCGTCCAGTCCTGACAGTAATATAACAAGCCCCTCTTCCCAGGCCAGGTAAACAAAGCCATTATACCCATCTTCGAAATAAAATTTCTCTCCGGGCTCATCACCGGGTGACAGACCATATATGGAAAGATACTTTTTGAGCATCTCATAATTCTGTGCATCAGTATTCCCTGTAAACAGGTATATGTTAAAACGATTGCCATTTGTATTATAATCCACCCTGAAAGCATTGCTAAGGAATTCGTGGCCCATAACATTTTCAGCTATATACATTTCTGTATTTGCCTGCCTGCCTTCAGCAGGAAACAGGGCCAGTTCTTCAGGGAAATCGGCTGTCCCCCCCAGCATATTTTCTGTCATATATGCCAGATCCTCCATGGCTGAAAGTACTTTTTTATTATCTGAATGGCTTGTAAGCTTGACGTAGTATTCTCCCTTTAAAAAATGTACCAGGCCCTTCTCCCTGTATGCCTGGACGCCAAGTTGGAAAAAGTCATATGACGGCGCCCTTTCCATAGCATAGATACCAAATGCAAGATTCTCGCCTGCATGATGGTAAATTTCAAGTTTGATGCTATGTTTACGCCTCTTGTATTCAGCTATATGAAGATCCCTGAAGCCAAGAGCATTATAGGCGTCAGCCCCTCCGTTAATATAATCCCACAAATTATCGGGTGTGTAAACCGGGTAGTCTGTGTCTATCTCAAACCTGCTTAGTTCAGGAAAAGTAATATCCTGGCCTGATGCCAGTGACACCTGAAAAAAAGAAAAAACCAGGAGGAAGAACGAGCCCTTCCATACATTTTTATAGCTCATATTTCAAAAATATTATGTAATAAATTCACGCGGCACATTTAACAGTCGGCTAATATCAGCAATTTTTGAACGTTATTCAAGTCATAGTCCCTTGATACATTTTCGGGCATCCTCTCGTTCCTGTCTTCCTGTCAGCTGTAGGCAGAGTCATCTCAATCGGAGCAGTATTTCTTTTGTTATTAAAATTTTCTGATTCTCACATCTATGCCCGTTCCATCGAGCAGTTTCACCAGTTCACCCGTGTTAGTTGAACCGAAATGATAGGGATAGAGAATATCCGGCTTAATCATTAAAGCAGCCTGAGCAGCCATTTCAGGTGACATGGTATAAGGCAGGTTCATGGGCAGGAAGGCAATATCAATCTCACCCAGGTCTTTCATTTCAGGTATATTCTCGGTATCGCCGGCAACATATACCTTTTTACCATCCAGCTCAAGGACATAACCATTGCCATTACCCATGGGGTGCCAGGGCTTTCCCGGAGACCTTTCATTCACCATATTGTAGGCAGGAACAGCCTCAATGCCAATGCCCCGGTGTTCAAGTTTATCACCATTGGACATAATCTCGCAATTATCAAGTGCCGGCGAAGAAGCTTTATTGCAGATGATCCTGGTGTCACTCTTCATAATCTTCCCTATTGCACCCGGGTCAAGGTGATCGCCGTGCTCATGTGTGATCAGTATAAGATCAGCATCCGGCAGCATTGAATAATCAGCTTCGCGGCTTACCGGGTCTATGTGGATTATCATTTCATTGTATTTGAACATCAGGGTGCCATGACCGATAAACCAGAGTTCAAGCTTTCCATTATCAGTTTCAAATACGTCATTCTCAATAGTCTGTTGAGCATAAGTCATGTTAGTAATCAGTATAAGAATTAAAATAAATGGTAGTAATTTGTATTTTCTCATATGCTTAAATCTTTAAAAACCGGTTCATAATTAGTGGTTTTTTTAAAGCTTAAAATATAAGAAAAATATTCCATCCACGGCATATTATAAGTAAGCTCTTTAGCCTTTTAGCAAAATTTAAGGTATTTTTGTGAAGGGTAAAAAAGCGGATATGAGGGAATTGGCCAGAAAGATAGAAGAAGGTGAAAGCGAAGTACTTGACTTCAAATATTGCATATCCGATTCAAGGAAAATAGCAAAGTCTCTTGCCGCCTTTGCAAATACAAATGGCGGGAGCCTGCTGATCGGGGTCCGTGATAATGGAAGCATAGCAGGTGTCCGGAGCGAAGAAGAATTCTATATGATAGATGCCGCTGCCAGCCTCTTCTGTAAACCTGCAGTTAAATACAGTGTTGTCCAGCACAGGTGGGAAGGTAAAACAGTCCTTGAAGTCAGGATCGAAAAAGCAGGGTCCAGGCCGGTTTATTCAAAGGACGAGTCCGGCAGATGGATAGCCTATGTGCGAAAAGATGATCAGAATCTTGCCGCCAACAGGGTAATCCTGAAAGTGTGGAAAAAGGAAAAAAGGAATGACGGCGTCCTTATAAAGGTAAGAAAAGCTGAAAGCATGCTTTTTGATTACCTTCAGCATAATAATTCAATAAGCCTGTCTAAATTCAGAAAGCTCTCCCGGCTGCCCCTGCATAAGGCAGAAAATATTATTTCTGACCTCATCACCTGCGGCATTCTTGATTATGAACTCACGGAAAAAGGCTGCAGGTATTATGCAAATGAAGAAGCAGACCGGCAATCGCCTGACAGCTACTTCAGCTACTGAAACAGCCGGTGCCGGGCTACGAATAACTTGGAAATAAGCCATTTTTTTGTTATCTTTGTACTGCAATATTGAAAACCACATTCACTTGGTTTTCAACTCCTTAAAAAATTCAAAAAGCATTTTCGATATGAATTTACTTGAAAAAATAGAAAAAATTAACATTCCCCCAAGATCAGTCATACTCCTGAAACAATTATTGAAAGAGAATCCTGAGCTTAAGAAGATAATCAGTAATTCAGGTTCGGCAAAAGAAGCCAACCAGGCTGTATATGACTGGGTTTATGGATGGCTCAGCGGTGAAGCTCACAGGGATGCAATGAAATACTATAATTACGAGATCAGGGGAAGGGAAGCTTACGAAGCTTTAAGCTGGAGAGAAGTTGGAGCAATAAGATTACTTGATTATGTCAGGAATTCAGGTCGCGAGTTCGAAAACCTGAACAAGAAAATTCAGAAATCGGTTTCTGATCCGCTACGACTGATATGGCTTGCCTACCATTTTGGTAAAGGGGGCGCAAAACCTGAATTCTTTTATGATATGATCCACCTGTTCAGGCAGTTTACCGGATCTGAGAAGAGGGAAAAGCCCAGGCGGGAAAAGGTCATGGAGTGGATGGCAAGACATTACACAGGCCTTGATGAAGACATAATAAAGATCAGGAAAGAAAACAAAAAAAGGATCCTCGAGATCATAATAAAGAATATTGAAGAGGGCCAGGTATCAGGCAGCAGGTATAGTTTTCCTGAAGGATTATCCGAATCTGAAAAGTATGCTTTGGCTCTTGAATGGTGGGAAGATTATCGTTTCCACCTCAGGTTCGCCGTAAGAAACCCGGAGCTGCTCAATGAGATGCTTGATTATTCGCTCGATACAGACACAATGTTCAGGCTCGAGGAGGCAAAAGAAGCAGGGATACCCTTCTTTGTCAATCCCTATTACCTTTCCCTCCTTAACGTTAGTGCCCCTGAATTTGCCAGAAACGCTGATCAGGCTATCAGGGACTACGTCCTCTACAGCCAGGAACTGATTGATGAATTTGGAAATATAATTGCCTGGGAAAAAGAAGACAAGGTCCAGCCAGGCAAACCGAATGCTGCGGGATGGCTCCTCCCAAACAGCAACAATATACACAGGAGATACCCCGAGGTTTCCATATTAATACCCGATACAGTAGGCAGGGCATGCGGCGGGCTTTGTGTTTCATGCCAGAGGATGTACGATTTCCAGGCAGGAAGGCTCAATTTTAATCTTGAAAAACTTAAACCCGGTGAATCATGGAAAGATAAGCTTTCATGGCTGATGGAATATTTCGAAAACGACAGCCAGTTGAGGGATATCCTCATTACCGGTGGAGATGCCTTCATGGCCTCCGATAAATCAATGAAAGACGTCCTTGATGCCGTTTATAAAATGGCCCTGAAAAAAAGGGAAAACAATAAGAACAGGAAAGAAGGAGAAAAATTTGCGGAAATGTTAAGGGTAAGGCTCGGAACACGTCTGCCTGTATATATCCCCTTCCGTATCAACGATGAACTGCTTGAGGTGCTGGTGGAATTCAAAGAAAAAGCATCAAAAATCGGTATCAGGCAGTTTATCATACAGACACACTTCGTCTCTTCCATGGAGATTACACCCGACGTAAAAGAGGCAATACATAAACTCAACTCGGCAGGATGGACAGTGGTTAACCAGATGGTTTACACGGCAGCCTCATCAAGGAGGGGATTCGCAGCCAAACTGCGAAGGACCCTTAACCAGGTGGGCATAATACCCTATTATACCTTCACGGTAAAGGGATTTATGGAAAATTACCACAATTTTGCAACCAATGAGAGGGCAATACAGGAGCAAACAGAGGAAAAGGTCTTCGGAAGTGTGCCCGATGAAGAACAGGACTCCATAATGAACATCCCTGAAAATGCAGAAAACAGTGTAGTTGAACTGAAAGGGATAATGAAGAAACATGATCTCCCTTTCCTCAGTACCGACAGGAATGTAATGAATCTCCCCGGTGTGGGAAAAAGCTTAACATTCAGGACTATAGGAATAACGAGAAGGGGAAGGAGGATACTTGAATTCGATCATGATGCAAACAGGACCCACAGCCCGATAATAAATAAAATGGGGAAAGTAAACATAATAGAGTCCAAACCCATTAAACATTATGTTGACCAGATGGAATCTATGGGTGAAGATCCCCATGAATATAAAGATGTATGGGGCTATTCAATAGGCGAAACAGAACCACGTGCCACCATTTTCGAATACCCCGGATACGACTTTGAGGTCACAAAAGAAATGACAAACCTTGAGATTTAAAGCGAAAAAGAATCCCTGTTTTTAATGTAAAACAAATTTGGTATCTTGTCTACCGAATTTAGGTAATTTTTCAAAAAGGTAAATTGGGACTTATCAGGTATATATTTCTTTTGATCTTACCTGTTATTTTACTTACGGAGGAAGTATCTTCCCAGTCTCTGCCTCCTGCAGGTAATGAGAATTCATCCACACTGAAGATTATTTCAGACAATGATGAAGGCCTTATCCTGTCATATAATTCACAAAACACCGGGTTTGAAAAAATCAATCGCGCCGAAGGTAATTTTATCCGCCTCAGGCTACCCGATCATTCATTCGGCGCCGAACCGGGTAAGCCTCAACTCCCAGTTCTGACCAGGTTAATTAATTATGAAAGGGCAAGGAATGCAAGTATAATAATCAGTGATGTACGCACTGTCCGCAGGAGCCTTGAAGAATTCGGGGAATACAACCTGATCTACCCGAGTCAGCCCGGCCAGACAAAAAGCATGCAAAAACAGGATGCTCCCTTTACTATGGATAAGTCGGTTTACAATGCAAAGCATGCTTATTTAACTGATACCGTAACTATAAAAAAAATAGGTACAATGCGGGGCCGGAGCATTGCCAGCATTGAAATAAACCCCGTTATCTATAACCCGTCAGGTAAATATGTGGATATCATCTGCTCAATGAATATCCGGATAAGGTATTCACCCGGGGCAGGGACACAGAATGAAATCAAAGGCACAGAGGATTATTATTTTAACGACCTGTTCTCCAAGGGGCTCATAAATTATGAAGCAGATGATATAATACCTGGCTTTTCCCTGGAGCCTGCCGGGATGATTATAATATCAGACAAAACACTTAAAAAGCACCTCCAGCCCCTTGTTGAATGGAAAACAAAAAAGGGATTCAGGGTCACTGAACTGTATATAGGCGAAAATGGTATCGAAAGGGATTTTCTTGATATAAAGGACAGCCTGAATTATATCTACAATAACAGCTCACCGGAAAATCCCGCTCCAACATTCCTCCTGATTGCAGGCGACCTTAATTATGTACCGGCATCGCAGGGCACAAATTACCTTACTGACATGTACTATGCCGAGTTTGACGGGGATGGGGATTTCATCCCTGACATGTTTACGGGAAGGCTGCCGGCAAAGGATACCATCCAGCTTGAAGCCATGGTAAGAAAAATAATTCAGTATGAAAGCTTTGCCTTTGCCGATACAGTGGACCATTACCGGAAAGCCATGGCATTTACCGGCTTTGATGAAGGCTATGTCTCATACATGGATGGCCATGTCAATTACGCTGCAGGATATTTTAATGAGAATCCCTACCCCACTGAGGCTTACATCTTTAAGCACGAGATGAACGACTCAATACGAAACGTCCGCTACGACTCTGTAAAAGTGTTAATGAACGAAGGCCTTGGTTTTATTAATTACACCGGCCATGGCAGTGCAACGAGCTGGCTTGGAACAGGTATCAATAACACCTTTGCCGCGGACATGACAAATAATTCAAGATACCCTCTCGTAATAAGCAATGCCTGCCTTACCGCCAAATTTAATGACAATAACTGCATCGGGTCGGCTATGGTGAGAGCTTCTGACAAAGGAGCGCTGGCTTTCATAGGGTGCACCAACGACTCGTACTGGGCTGAAGATTATTACTGGTCAATAGGTGCGGGAGCTTTTGTTGATAATCCTTCTTATGAAGAAACGGGACTTGGATTCTATGACAGGCTATTCCACCTTAACGGGGAGAAGCCATCGGACTGGTACACCACGACAGGACAGATAGTGTATGGCGGTAACCTGGGGGTGTCAGCAAGTACCAGTCCCAGGAAACAGTATTACTGGGAGACATATGTACTCCTGGGTGACCCCTCAATCTCTCCCTACATAGGAAATCCTGAAATTCTGGATGACCCGCTACCTGATAAAATACCCCCCACCCTTAAGAAATTGAATATATCCACCGCTCCCTTTGCTTACCTGGGTTTGTCCCATGCCGACACACTCTGGGACGCCACCCACGCCACTCCCTCGGGGACAGCCTACCTGGATATGCCATCAACAGAAAAAGATTCTTGCGTGCTCGTTATTAGCAGGCAAAATGCCGTACCACTGATCAAGACACTGTATTTCGAAGAATCAGACACTGCCTGGCTCAGTATAAATGATGCCGGAATTTCAGATCTGTCAGGTAATGATAACGGAAAAGCCGATTACAATGAGAACATCTCGCTGAAGATAGACCTTCAGAACGCCGGGATGCAGGCTGCCGAAGATGTATACCTGAAAATCTCGTCTTCCTCTGATTACCTGACAATAATGAACGATTCATTATATGCAGGGAGCATAGAAGCATACAGTGAGACTCTTACAGAAGGTTTTGATATCCGTGTCTCGGACAGCCTTCCTGACCTGCATACGGCAAGCATCGACATAGAACTTCATTATAACGGTAATATTGTAAAGCGAACAGCCGATTTCAGTCTTCATGCTCCTGAACTGATGATAATGAACTGCCTGGTTGATGATACTCTCAGCGGCAATGGTAACGGCCTGCCTGAAGCAGGCGAAAGAATAAAGTTGATTTTCAGGGTGGTCAATAACGGGTCCAGTGCCTGTTCCGGGGTCCTCAGCATTAATAATATCCCCGGGTATATCGATTTCGATGAAAGCACACTACCCGGCGGTCCTCTTAACCCGGGAGAAATAGTAAATATCCCGGTATATGCAAATATAGAAGCCGGGACTCCTGAATCAACCAGGATCAGTTTCGATGTTGAATTATCGTGTCTGCCCTATGTAACAACAAAAACCCTTAGCATAATAGCCGGGAAAACTACAGAGGACTTTGAATTACTGAATTTCATAACTTTCCCATGGATCAATAAGTCTCAAAAGCCCTGGATAATCAGCGATGAGACATCGGTCAGCAATATGTATTCAGCACGGTCAGGTCATATTGGCCATAATGAAGAAACAGAGCTTGCCATGCTTCTTAACCTGGCCGAGGAGGATACCCTGAGATTCTGGTACAGGGTTTCCTCAGAAAAGGACTGGGATTCCCTGAGCTTCGTTGTTAATAACAAGGTAATAATCAGCGCATCAGGAGAAATAGACTGGAGAGAAGCTGTTATACCTCTTAATAAGGGGGTGCATAGCCTGCAATGGGTATACGCAAAGGATCAATCCGTAAATAACGGATCGGATTGTGCCTGGATTGACCTGGTGAATTTCCCCACGATGTCGTTCATACAGTCAGCTGTTCACCTTAACAAAATAATCTCACCGGAGGAGGGTAAAAATTACAGTAACGAGACAATATCCGTGGAACTGAGCAACCTGGGCCGGGATACAATTGATGAGATCTCCATGTCATATATAGTCAATGGCAGCCCGGCTGTTAACGAAACTTTCAGTAGCGACTTCAAACCGGGTGACACCATAAGCCTCTCTTTCTCAGAAACAATAGATATGACTGAAATAAATGTATACCGGATACGGGTTTTTGTGACATCCCCGGTAAACCACTTTATAAATGATACACTGAACTTAACCCTGATAAATACCGATATAGATGGAGGAAGCCCGGATAATGGATCCTTTACTGTTGCGCCTAACCCGGTAAGGGATAATATCAGGATAATCAGTCATATCGATTCAGAAGCCAACGAGATTAAGCTGTATAACTCGTCGGGCCTTCTTGTATATAATGAAAAAATAGAATCCATTTTCAGCAATGAGCAGATTTACCTCAATCACGGAAAAATTTCCCGGGGAAGTTATATCCTGGTAATCAGCAACAATACAGGAAGATTCTATTACAAGATCATAAAACTCTAAAAGCACCTGCCTGTCACTGCCATTCAAAGGCTGGCATCAGGGCTGATACCATCACAACAGGAGCATGATATTGCAAATTTTCATCCGGCTGCCACACAGCTAAAGTCCTCCCACAAAAAGTACCGGCAAGGAGTTATGCCTTTACTGTTTGAAATTCTCTCCTGTCTTACTATTTTTACATAAAAAATATTATGAATGATTATATACCGGACCGGGATGATGCCCTGGAACTTTTCAAAAAATACAACAAATCAGAAAGTCTCTACAAGCACGCCCTTGCCGTTGAAGGTGTTATGAGATACATGGCCAGGAAGAACGGTGAGGATGAGGATAAGTGGGGAATAATAGGTTTGATCCACGATCTCGATTACGAGATGTATCCCGACCAGCACTGCAAAAAGACGGAAGAGATCCTGCGCGAGAATAATTGGCCCGAAGAATATATCAGGGCAGTGATGAGCCATGGATGGGGAATTGTGACCGATGTTGAGCCTGTGAGCCGGCTGGAGAAAACCCTTTATGCCATGGATGAGTTAACGGGGCTTGTAACAACAACAGCACTGGTACGCCCCTCAAAAAGTGTGCTCGATATGAAGGTTAAATCCGTAAAGAAGAAGTGGAATGATAAGCGCTTTGCAGCGGGTGTTGACAGGTCGATAATTGAAAAAGGAGCTGAACTGCTGGGAGTTGAAATAAGTGACCTGATACAGGATTGTATAAATGGTATGCGGGAAGTTGCGGATGAAATTGGTTTGAAAGGCAATCCTGACAATTGAGACACTCATTATAAAAAGTAAGGTTGGTGCGTTCATTGTCCACACCAACCTTAATTTATTTTAATTTCCCGGTAATAATAATCAATTTACAATCAGAGCTCTTTAATTTTAATATTCCTGAACCATACATCATCACCGTGGTCCTGCAGGCCAATATAACCTTCTTCAGCGGTATTGATAAATTCAGGCCAATCGGCAAATTTTGAATTTGCACACATCTCCTTCCACTGGTCGGTCCACAGGTGATATTCAAGAACATTTTCACCATTCTGGGTATGCACCACTGTACCCTTATAAACCATTATTTTCACCTCGTTCCACTCACCTGCAGGTTTGGCATTCTGGGGATCCGCAGGTATCAGGTCATATAATGAACCTGCCTGGCGGTTCCCGTCCGTACCCAGTTTGGCATCAGGATGTCTTTCATTATCGAGGATCTGCATTTCGGGTGCCGACTCATATATGGGTTTGCCTTCCAGTTCCTGTGCAAGGTAGAAAATACCACTGTTCCCCCCTTCTGATACCTTCCATTCGAGCGACAGTTCGAAATTTCCATATTTCTCCCGGGTAATAATATCACCACCCTGTCCGCCGGCCTCACCCTTGCCGGAACCTATACAATGCAGCGTGCCATCGACAATTTCCCAACCTTTTTCAGGAAAATCCTCCTGCCCGTAGCCCCTGAAATTTTCTGTGGATGTACCATCGAAAAGCACTGTCCATTCGTCTTCAGCAGTAGCTTCAATATCTTCAGCTTTTGCTTCTTCGCCTTCCTTATCATTTCCGGAAGT
>JBNJHQ010000076.1:0-12000 GCA_051748705.1 Bacteroidota bacterium
GTTCATATCGTAGCATTTCATACTCAGAAGTTGAAAGCTCATTTACCGTACCGATACTGCCCAGGCGCATTTCATTAAAGTAGGAGTTGAAATTACTCAGCTGGTATTTGACAAGTGATGTGTCATAATCAAAGAAGGGACTGAAAGATACGAGGGCACTGTCCCTTTCCCTCCCGAGCTCAGTTTCAGTCTTATGGACGGGAAAATCCATCGGTGCAATTAAAACATCATGCATCCATGGCCTTCCTTTCTGGTATTCATACCTGAATTTTCCCTCCCTCGGCATTAAATATGTCACAAGTACAATGGAAAGGGCAAATAATGTTCCCAGGTAAATATTACGTTTTGATTTTGACCACCAGTTTCTGAATGACATGCTATGAATGTATTAACAATTATCTGATCCTCAATATTAATTGCAAAAATAAGTGAATTTTCCGGAAAAACATTAAAGACTGACCGGGGCCATCACTTTAATGCGGCAGATGGGGGTATGCATCCTGTTAAAAAAAAGTTCCGGCAGGGCATTATCATTAATGATAATGGCATTCTGTTATAAAATATATAAAGGCATACAGGAAATTCTTATCTTGGTTTCCTTTATTCACTTAATAATACCAGGATGAAACGACCATGAATTACGCGAGCTCGCAAGCTCGGTTCATGGGAGTTCCCGAATGTGAAGAAAGATTAGTTTCTTCATTTTCAGCAAACTAAAAATTTTAAACAGATGAAACGAAAAACATTTATAGTTATCTTTCTCTCTCTCACGACAATGCTGTCTTCACAGGATTTTTCATTGGGAGACAATTTCAGTGAACTTCAGTACAGGATGGTAGGTCCCTACAGGGGAGGAAGGGTAACGGCTGTTGCAGGGATAGAGTCGCAACCCCCGGTTTTCTACATGGGTGCTACCGGTGGAGGTGTCTGGAAAACAATTAATTACGGTATAAGCTGGGAGAATGTTTCTGACGGCTTCTTCCATACCGGCTCAATCGGTTCAATAAGGGTGGCACAGTCAGATCCTGATATTGTCTATGTTGGAACGGGTTCCGACGGGATAAGAAGTAATGTAATTATTGGTAAGGGAATGTACCGTTCTGATGATGCCGGAAAGACATGGAGGTTCGCAGGCCTGCCCGAAGCAGGACAGATAGGCGCGATCGTGATACATCCTGACAATCCTGACATATGTTACGCCGCAGCTATTGGTAATCCTTTCGGACCAAACCCGGAGAGGGGTGTCTTCAAGACTGTTGATGGGGGACAGAGCTGGGAAAAGGTACTCTACATTTCGGATAAGACAGGTATAAGCGATATAGAAATGCACCCTGCCAATCCTGATATACTTTATGCTTCGGCATGGACGGTAGACAGGAAACCGTGGACCATCATTTCAGGTTCTGAAGAAGGGGGAGTATACCGTTCAACGGATGCCGGCCTGAGCTGGAAGAAGCTTGAGGACGGACTGCCTGGTGGCATTGTGGGTAAGAGTGACCTGGCAGTCTGTAAAGCAGAAGCTGATTATATTTATGTCCTGGTGGAAGCATCTGAAGACAGGGGTGGTGTATATTTTTCCGAAAATATGGGAGACAGTTTTGAGTTATTAAGCAAGGAAGCTTACCTGCTTGACCGTCCATTCTATTATACAAATATTGATGTTGATCCCACCGACCCTGATATAATTTATGTCAATTCAACGGGCTATTACAGGTCAGGCAACAGGGGTGAGTCGTGGACCAGGATCTCAACTCCACATGGCGATAATCATGATATGTGGATCAATCCTTCAAACCCTGATATCTATATTCAATCCAATGACGGCGGTGCCAATGTTACCCTTGACGGTGGGGTATCCTGGTCTTCGCAGAATAACCAGCCTACATCCGAACTGTACCAGGTAAATGTGGATGATCAATTTTCCTACTGGCTGTATGCCGGGCAGCAGGATAACAGTACAGTGGCCATTCCCGGAAAGGCCGCATGGTCAAACAGGAATAACTATATTATGGCTGTGGGGGGCTGTGAGACAGGACCGGCCATTCCAAAGCCGGGTAATCATAATATAGTTTATTCAAATTGCAAAGGCCGTTTTGGTGTTTATAATAAAATAACGGGACAGGAAAAACAGTACTATGTTGGTGCTGCTAATATTTACGGGCATAACCCGGCCGATCTCAAATATCGCTTCCAGCGAGTGGCACCCATAATGGTGTCGCCCCACGACCCGGACCTTGTCTATCATTGTTCACAATATGTACATCTTACCCGCGATGACGGGGTGACCTGGGAGACCATATCCCCTGACCTTACGGCTTTTGAACCGGATAAGCAGGTAATCTCCGGTTCCCCGATCACAAGGGATATAACAGGTGAGGAATTTTACAGCACTATTTATGCAATTGCTGAATCGCCACTTGAAAAGGGAGTTATATGGACCGGTGCAAATGACGGTCCGGTTCATATTACAAGAGATGGGGGGGGAACATGGCTCAATGTCACCCCGCCAGACCTGCCCCCGGGAGGGAGGGTGCAGACCATAGAGGCATCACCCCATAATGCCGGCGGGGCTTACGTGGCTGTCTACAGGTATCTTCTTGATGATTGGAAACCATATATTTACAAAACTGATGACTATGGTGATACCTGGACGCTCCTGAGCGACGGATCAAATGGCATTCCCCCGGATTGCCCGGTAAGAGTGGTGAGGGAAGATCCCGACAGGAAGGGACTACTATATGCGGGGACTGAACACGGAATGTATGTTTCCTTTGATGATGGTTTAAAATGGTACAGTCTGCAACAGAATCTGCCGGATGTGCCCGTGACAGATATAAAGATTTACAGGAAGGACCTTATCCTGTCAACTATGGGGCGCTCATTCTGGATAATGGATAATATAAGTCCACTCCATGAATTCCTTCCCTCATCAGATAATGACAGGCTAGTCTTTTTTGATCCGCAGGATGCCTTCAGGTCACCTGAAAGGAGGGGTTTGTATCTTGATTATTACCTTCCTTCCGATATGTCCTCAGCCCTGCTTGAAATTAGAAGCAATGACGGTAAAGTGCTAAAAACAATCCAGGGAAACAGCTCTGCAGGATTTCATCGTATTATATGGGATTTAAGAACTGATATTGATTTACCCGGGGAATCTTTTTCAAGACGATTGAGGGGCCCGAAAGTAGTACCGGCACGCTACAATGTAACACTGATGGCAGATAATGAGAGATTCAGTGCAGGCTTTGATATACTTCCTGATCCCAGGATTATAGAGGACGGCATGACTTTTTCCGATTATAAGGAACAGTATGATCTGACGGTTAAAGTGCTTGATCTCTACGGTAAAACAGCGTCCCTCGTAGCCGACCTGGATCGCATACCGGGAGCGGAAGGAGACAAGGATAAACCTGCCGGGAGAAAAGAAGCTAAAAAGCTGGAAAGCCTGTCTGCTATAAGGGATCAGCTTGTTACCCGTGACGATATCAGGTATCCCAGGCCTATGCTTTCAGACCAGGTAATGTACCTGTATTCAATGCTGAGCAGGGCTGATCAGAAACCGGGTAAGGATGCATATGTGAGGTATGAAGAACTGAGCTCTCTTTTCGAATCGTTGAAGAATCAATATGACAAGTTAATGGATTAATTGCATTCTTTTTCATATTTTTGTTAGAGTTAAGAAATAAACTAGTACTGACCTTAACCTGATTAACTATTAAACTAACTTGAAATGAACCATTCCAAAGATTACCTCAGGCTCCTTATTTTCCTGGTTATGCTTGCTATTTTTCTTGGTGGATGCAAAAATAATCCCCCTGTAATTTCCCATAACCAGGAATCCGATACAATAAGCATATCGCATGGTGATATACTTGATCTGGAAATGAGTTTTGCCGATGACCGGGAAGAACTGATTTCTGCAAGCGTGTCATTTAATGATGAGGAACTCTATTCAGGGAGTGACAGTTTGTTTAAATATTCCCTCAACACCTCAGAGCTGGATGCAGGCGAGTACCTGGTTCGGATTAGTGCACTTGATGAAGACAGTCTTGTTACAGAAAAAATATTAACCATTAACATCAGGGGGGTGAATCCATCTATGGGTACGCTGTCTGTTACGGAGATAGGTGCCACATATATTAAGGCTGATTTTGATATTACAAGTTCAGGCGGACTGGAAATAAGTGAAAAAGGTATTGCCTATACTGCACTGGAAGATGATGGGGCAGAGGAAAAGAAAATAATAATAGACGATACCGGCCTGGATACTGAGAGTATAGTCGATGGTTTTCCGAGAGATTCCGACCTGCGCCTGAGGGCTTATGCAAAAAATGCTGCGGGGACAAGTTACAGTGACTATGTCAGTATCAAAACAAAGAATGGCATACCTGTTATCACAACAGGAGATGTGAGCAATATTCATTCAAAAACGGTTGATGCTTCCGGCAGGCTCATTACCAACGGGGGGGAGAAGCTTTCCGCCTATGGCATTGTGTATTCGGAAGATCCGGAGCCGCAACTGGACGATAATGTCAGTTATGCCGGGGGAGGATCTTCTTTTAAGATTGAGCTTGATGAACTGCAGGCTTTTACGAAATATTATTTCAGGGCTTTTGCCAGGAACAGGTTTGCCACGCGGTATGGTGAAATTAAGGAGTTTGAAACAACAGGACCACCAACAGTAAGAACGGGAGAGCCCGGACGTATAATGGTAAGCTCAATAAGGATAAACATAGAAGTGCTCGACGATGGCGGACACGAGGTTACAGATGCCGGAGTCTGCTATTCCATGCTTAAGGAACCAACTATTGACACCAATGTGTCAAGTTTCGGAAAAGGAACAGGGGAATTTGAAGCCAAAGTGGATAATCTTGACCCTGGAACCAGGTATCATTTAAGAGCCTATGCTGTCAATAGCGAGGGTGTGTCATACGGTGAAGAAATAATACTCTCGACAAAACTTGGCATTCCGGAGGTGGCTACAGACGGCGTCACTGATATTGATTATTCAGCTGTTACCGTAATAGGGGATATTGTTGACGACGGTGGACTTGATGTGATTGAAAGGGGGATAGTATGGGATACCATCAGCCGGCCCACAAAAAATAATAATTATGCTGTAGTTGAAGGTGCTGCAGGAAAATATGAGTACAGGATCAGCGGACTGGAAACAGGTGTAAAATATTATGCCAGGGCTTATGCAAGAAATGAAAAGGGATATGTGTATTCAGAACCGTTTAGCTTCGTTCCCTTGATTAAAACGGACATGGTGCTGGTTAATGGCAATTATTTCTCCATGGGAAGCGAAGAGGGTGATAAGACGGCCAAACCGGTTCACCAGGTAAAGGTTGATTCATTTATGATCGGTAAATATGAAGTCACAAATGATGAGTTCGTCAAATTCCTGAACTATTACCATGATGATATTAGCTTCGACGGAAACGGTGATGTGCTGATGCTGGAAGGGCATCCTGTATATTTCCTCAAAATATATGGGGAGGATTATGAAAAGACCGGCTTCGAGGTGCCTATAAAATACGAGAACGAAAAATTCACTGTCAGGGACAAATGTGGTGATCTTCCAGCAATACTCGTCAGCTGGCAGGGTGCACACATGTACTGCGATTGGGCAGGGGGGAGACTCCCGACAGAGGCCGAATGGGAGTTTGCCGCGAAGGGAGGTATCAATACATCGAATGCCTACTCGGGCAGCAATGACCTTGATGAGGTAGGCTGGTACTACAGGAACAGCAGGGATGCCGCCTGCCAGTTAATGCCGGGAGGCAACAGGGGGCTGAACAGGGTGGGTCAGCTCAAAGCCAACAGGCTGGGAATATATGATATGTCAGGCAATGTAAGTGAGTGGTGCCAGGATATTTATGATGATGCATATTATTCAGTGTCACCTGAAGATAATCCAGTGGGGCCTGCCAAAGGTACATTCAGGGTCATCAGGGGCGGCAGCTGGGTCGACAGCGATGATATATGCACGGTATATACAAGGGTAAAAAGTTTTGATCTCAACAAGGGATATGATAATATCGGGTTCAGGCTGGTAAGGACTCTTAATAAGTAAGAGGGATCACTCAAGCGTTTTTGCTTCTTCCCATATTGCATCCATCTCTGCCAGTGACATGTCGCGCAGCGACCTGCCCTGCCTTATGGTTTTTTCTTCCAGGTAAGAGAATCTTGATATGAATTTCCTGTTTGTCCTCTCAAGAGCCGATTCAGGATCCACCTGGTATAGCCTGGCTGCATTGATCAGTGAGAAAAACACATCACCGAATTCAGTTTCAATATTCTTCTTATCCCCGTTTTTTACTTCTTCCTTCAGTTCCTCCAGTTCTTCGCTTATCTTTTCCCAGACCTGCTCCCTGTCCTCCCAGTCAAAGCCTACACCCCTGACTTTTTCCTGTATCCTGTTTGCTTTTACCAGCGCCGGCAGGGATTTAGGGACGCCCGACAGTACGGGCTTGTAACTATCTGATTCATTTAATTTGAGCTTTTCCCAGTTATCGGCCACATCAGTGGCACTGACAAGCTCGGTATCACCAAATACGTGAGGATGCCGGTAAATAAGTTTTTTGTTGATGCCTTCAATCACACTGGCAATATCAAAACTTTTTTTTTCCGATCCTATGCGGGCGTAAAAAACAATATGAAGCATAAGGTCGCCCAGCTCCTTGCATATTGCCCTGTCATCATTGTCAAGAATGGCATCAGCAAGCTCGTAAGTTTCCTCTATGGTCAATTTTCTTAAAGTCTCATTTGTCTGTTCCATATCCCATGGACAGCTGGTTCTTAGCCTGTCCATTATATCCAACAGTTCTTTAAACGCTGTAAGTCTCCTGTCCTGTTCCATCTGTAAATTTATCTAAAAAAGCATTCCGGGTTTTTTATTGCTTCCGGGAGCCGCAATCCTTACTATTTCACCGGCCTGCAGGCTCATTAACTCCGAGGCATTGGTTCCGTTTATTCCTATTTCGAGAAGATCAAGTGAATTGAAAACAGCCAGCAGTTCACCTATCGACTCATTGTTGTAGGAAGGGCTGATATGATCAATTATATTGGAGTTTGACCTGATGGCTATCTGAAATTTCTTATTGCCGAAAACCCTGTTGAATAAATCATATGTAATATTTGAAATGGCATTTCCATAACTGTCGATAAAAATAATACTGCCTGAAATGGCATCTTCTTCAATAGTAGCCCTGAAAGGTATCATTTCCTTAATGGTCTTTTTCTCTTTTCCCGCAGCTGAAATATCACTGTTCATTATTATTGAGGCTGCTGCTTCAGCAAACACCAGGGCTTCATTGATTTTTTCCTTTCCCCTGAATGAATTCAACTCTATTATCCTGTCGGGTTCCGAATTGAGCAGCAGGTGAAATATCCCGTTATCAGCACCTATGAAGAAATGGCCTTTTGCCTCTACAATAACATGGGGACTCTTCTCACTGTATTCAGACTGTACACAGATTATATGAACGGAGCCCTCAGGGTAATGTTCAAATGTGTTTCTTAAGACAAATGCACTCTTTTGAATGTTAAAAGGGTTCAGTCCGGTGGCATTTTCTATTATTGACGTTCCGGGACAAAGGCTGGCCAGCTTACCTTTCAGTATGCCGTTATAATAATCAAATGCTTGCCATTCAGTAGTAAGGGTAATTACTGGCATCCTTAAAAACTTATGCTGTAGATGATATTCTTGTAAAAAAAATAGGTTACTTTGCAATATTCAAACCTAAGGTTTTTTTTTGAAAATACACAGGTATTTTTGTTTAAAAAGGATATAAGAGGGTATGGTTGAAAAAATCATTGAACTGGAAAATATAGATCCTAAAATTTTTTTCGGAACCAATAATATACTGGTTGATAGCATACGGAATCATTTTCCGAAACTTAAGATTATTGCCAGGGGAAATGAGATCAAGGCAATTGGAGAAGAAGAGGAGGTCCGGAGATTTGAGGTAAAAGTCACTGAGCTGATTGACTTTTTCGAAAAGCACAATATTTTGCAGCAGGAGGATGTGGAAAGATTTTTTTCTCATCCTGAAATGGCCTTAGCTGCCGGTGAGGGAAGTATGGAGGAAATCCTGGTGTACAACATCAATGGCAGGCCCATAAGGGCACGTACGGTGAACCAGTTTCATCTTGTTGAAGATTACAGGATTAATGATCTTCTTATTGCTGTGGGCCCGGCCGGGACCGGTAAAACATACACTGCCATTGCACTTGCCGTAAGAGCCCTTAAGAATAAGCAGGTCAAACGGATAGTTCTCACCAGGCCTGCCGTGGAAGCAGGAGAAAGGCTGGGTTTCCTGCCGGGTGATATGAGGGAGAAACTCGATCCTTACCTGCAGCCCCTCTACGATGCCCTGAAAGACATGATACACTTCAGGAAACTGGAAGCATGGCTTGAGGACGGTACAATACAGATAGCACCGCTGGCATACATGAGGGGCAGGACACTGGAACAATCATTCGTTATACTGGATGAAGCACAGAACACAACAATCAGCCAGCTTAAAATGTTTCTCACAAGGATGGGTGCGAGCTCCAAGTTTATCATGACAGGTGATATAACACAGATCGATCTTCCTTATAAGAGAAAATCAGGCCTTCTGCAGGCTATGAGGATACTGAAAGGGATAGAAGGAATATCCATTATTGAGTTTGATGAAAGGGACATAGTAAGGCATAAGCTCGTGAAAGATATTGTGAGGGCTTATGACAGGGAGGAAAATGGTGAGACAGACAGTGAGGATGCAGGTGGTTCATAACTGTGCTCCTGTAAGAGGGAATTTTGAAAAAATATTATAATAACCTATAAAACAACAAAGATGTCACAGGCTTTAACAGAAACAAATTTTAGCTTCCCGGGACAGACAGGTGTATACCACGGTAAGGTCAGGGAAGTATACCATATCGGAAGGGATTACCTGATGATGGTTGTAAGCGATCGTATCTCCGCTTTCGATGTCGTGCTCCCAAGGGGTATACCCTACAAGGGCCAGGTACTGAACCAGATTGCCTCCAAATTTCTTGATGCAACTTCCGATATCGTGCCCAACTGGAAGATAGCCTCACCCGATCCCAATGTGACTTTCGGTCACAGGTGTGAGCCCTATCCGGTGGAAATGATCGTGCGGGCTTACCTTACCGGAAGCTCCTGGCGTACCTACAGTTCAGGTGCAAGGAGTATATGCGGTGTGCCAATAAGGGATGGACTGAAGGAACATGAAAAGTTTGGAACACCAATTATCACCCCGACTACAAAAGCAGAACAGGGATTACATGACGAGGATATTTCAAAAGAGCAGATACTGCAAAAAGGACTGGTGAGCAAGGAGGAGTACGAGTTGCTGGAAAAATACAGCATGGAACTGTTTAACAGGGGTACAGAGATTGCAGCAGGGCAGGGACTGATACTGGTGGATACAAAATACGAGTTCGGGAAAAAGGATGGAGAGATATACCTTATTGATGAAATACACACCCCCGATTCTTCACGCTATTTTTATGCAGACGGCTACAGGCAGCGCTTTGAAAGGGGAGAAGCCCAGAAACAGCTTTCAAAAGAGTTTGTAAGGGAATGGTTGATGGATAAAGGCTTCCGTGGTGATAAGGGCCAGGAAGTTCCTGAGATGACTGATGAATTTATCAACGAGGTGTCGGAACGCTACATCGAACTATATGAAAAAATTACAGGTGAAAAATTTGTAAGGGCCGATATTAACAACATTGAGGAAAGAATCGAAAAGAATGTCAATGAGTTTTTAAAGGAATACAGCTAATATTCCAGGCTGGTTGGCCCTGACCCCTTATTAACTGACAGATCAGTACTTATCCGTGGCCGGTATGCCCGGCAGGTTAAGCCTGCATTCAGGCCCTGTCTTTTTATGCTTTATAACATCAATCAGAAAGTAGCTTCTTTGGTTGCTATCATTGAAAAAAATTCCAACCTTGGAAATTATTTTTTTGCCATATAAAATAAATTTCAAGGAATGAATAAAATCGTCGAGAAAGAACAACTGAACAATAATGTTGTCAGGCTGGTAATTGAGGCACCGCGGATTGCTCAGAAGCGAAGGGCAGGGCATTTCGTTATTGTAAAGATTAATAAAAAAGGGGAGAGGATCCCGCTTACCATTGCCGATGCTGATCCGGCAAAGGGCACAATAACGCTGGTAATACAGAAGGTAGGTGTAACTTCCCACAAATTATGCCTGATGGAGGCCGGTGATGTTATTGCTGATGTGGTGGGTCCACTCGGGCATGCCACTGAAACGGGAAAGGTCGGTACAGTGCTTTGTGCCGGTGGAGGAGTGGGGATAGCCCCATTGTTGCCAATAGCCAGGGCTTTCAAGAATGAGGGCAACAGGGTGTTGTCGGTACTGGCAGCCCGGAGCCGTGATCTCATTATCCTTGAGGATGAAATGAGAGATTGTTCGGATGAGATTATTATTATGACCGATGACGGATCATATGGCAGGCAGGGCCTTGTTACCCACGGCATGGAAGAAATACTTGACAGGGAGAAAGTAAACCTGGCTGTTACAATAGGGCCGGCTATCATGATGAAATTTGCTTCTCTTACAAGCCATAAATATAATGTTCCCACCATAGCCAGCCTGAATACCATAATGGTCGACGGTACAGGTATGTGTGGTGCCTGCCGTGTGACAGTTGACGGGAAAACGAAGTTTGTCTGCGTGGACGGACCTGAATTTGATGCTCATAAGATTGACTTTGACGAAATGATCATGCGCCTTGGCGCTTATGAAGACCAGGAGAGAGATGACTATAAAAAGTACCTTGAGTCGGTCACAAAGTAATTCATGTGAAATTATCATTAGCTGAAAAACAAAGAATTTAAAAATGGAAACCACAAGTGATATATTAAAAACAGAACGTCAGCAGGCCTGGAGGGATGAGCTTCGTAAAAGCAAGAAAGCAAAGGAGCGTACATCCATTCCAAGGGTTAAGATGCCTGAACAGGACCCGCAGGTGAGGAATAAAAACCACGAGGAGGTTAATCTTGGACTGACAGAGGAGATGGCCATGAAGGAGGCCCAGCGGTGCCTCGACTGCGTTGATCCTACCTGTATATCAGGTTGTCCCGTGGGAATAAATATACCCAAATTCATTAAACGCATTGAACAGGGAGATTTTCTTGAATCTGCCAGGACACTTAAGGAAACAAATGCACTGCCCGCTGTATGCGGGAGGGTTTGCCCGCAGGAAGTGCAGTGTGAAGCAAGTTGTTTCTATGTGCAGAAACTGAAAAAGGACCCCGTGGCAATAGGTCATCTCGAACGCTTTGCAGCTGATTACGAAAGGAATAGCGGAAATATCTCCGTTCCGACAGTAGAAAAAAAGAATGGAATTAAAATAGCTGTTATAGGTTCCGGTCCGGCCGGACTGGCAGTAGCAGGGGATATGATTAAATGGGGATATGATGTAACGGTATTTGAAGCACTTCACGAGATAGGAGGTGTGCTTAAATATGGCATACCCGAGTTCAGGCTGCCAAACGAGATCGTTGATGTGGAGATAGATAATCTCAAGCAGATGGGTGTCAGGTTTGAAACAAACTTCATTGTGGGTACAACGGCAACGGTAGCTGATTTGAAAAAGGAGGGCTATGAAGCTTTCTTCGTGGGCTCAGGCGCAGGTTTGCCCAAATTCATGAATATACCGGGTGAAAACTTCAGGAGGATATTCTCATCAAATGAATATCTTACAAGGGTAAATCTTATGAATGCCGCCAATCCTGATTTTGACACACCTGTTTTCAGCGGTAATAAAGTTGCTGTTATTGGCGGAGGTAATACGGCAATGGATTCAGTCAGGACCTCCAAGCGGCTGGGTGCCGAAAGGTCAATGATCATTTACAGGAGATCAATCGAAGAGATGCCTGCCCGTGTTGAAGAAGTAAAGCATGCCCAGGAAGAGGACGTGGAGTTTATGAACCTTAACAGCCCCGTGGAATATTTT
>JBNJHQ010000077.1:0-11982 GCA_051748705.1 Bacteroidota bacterium
AGGGCAATAAGGGATACCTGTGAGAGATTAAATATTCAGCATGCTACCATTGAGTTTGAAACTAAGGGTGAGGAATGTATCTTCGAAGATGATAGCGGAGTTATTGGTTAATACAGCCCCTTCTTCCTTTTCTTTTTTCCGTTTTCCTTATTACCTTTAGCTGAATATTTTTATCTTTTCTTTTGAAAAACAAAAACTATGACTACCAGGCAGTTAAAAACAATTACCCTTCTTACGGTATTTATGCTTATTTTCCTTGCCGTGGCATCCGTTTTCGGCGCTTTTGTTGATATTACCTATGCCCGTGAAACAGCATCTATGGCAGCACAGGGCATGGGACAGGATATAGTGGATCTCTTCCTGGTTGTGCCGGCTGTCATTATCAGCCTAATATTCATGAGAAAAAATAACAGGATTGCCACCCTGCTATTCGGCGGACTGGTTTTTTACGTATTATACTCATTTATTATTTACAGCATGGGTGTGCACTTTAACCTTATGTTCCTTGTTTATTGCCTCACCCTGGGAACGGCATCCTATGTTTTTATCATTTATTTCTACCATATGAGCCGTATCGATGTAAAAAGCTGGTTCAAAGATAAAACACCAACCATGGGACTTGCCATTTTCTTTATCGTGGTGGCAGCATTGTTCTACCTGCTCTGGCTGCGTGATGTTATTCCAGCCATATTGGAAAATAAGGTCCCGCGCTCAGTAAGCGACTATGATCTGCTTGTTAACCCGGTGCATGTAATAGACATTTCCTTTGCCCTTCCCGGTTTGATCATTACCGCCGTATTATTAATAAGGAAACATAATCTCGCTTATATCCTGGCCCCCATAGGGCTGGTGTTTATGATCGTTCTTACCATAGCCCTTGCCGCCATGGTTATCATGACCCGTGTCAAGGGGGTCACTGAAGATATGTCAATTGCTCTTATCTTCATTGTCCTCTCGCTTATAAGCATTGCTTTCCTGTGGACTTTTTTAAGGGCCCTCAGACCTTCTGAAAACAACTAAACAATAAACAAAAATATGGCAGCTCTTTTTGGCAAAAAAAAATATAATTACGGCATAGCCCTCGGTGGAGGTGGTGCCAGGGGCTATGCCCACCTTGGTATACTGCAGGCCCTCGAAGAAAAAGGGATAAAACCTGATATCCTGTCCGGTACAAGCGCAGGTGCCATTGCCGGCGCCTTCATTGCTTCCGGGAAAACACCCAGGGAAGCATTTGAACTGTTTAAAAAACAGAAACTTTCTCATTTTGTAGAAATAAAAATGCCAAAAACCGGTCTCATTAACCTCGACAAACTAAGGGATATTCTTGCCAAAAACATCCAGTTTGATGACCTTAAGGATCTGGAAATTCCTTTATATGTAGCCGTAAGCAACATCAAAGAGGGTAAGGTAGAATATTTTAACAAGGGGCCACTTGTCAAGCTGGTACAGGCCTCGGCATCAATACCTGTTCTCTTTGCCCCGGTTGAAATAGACGGTAAACTGTATTCCGATGGCGGCCTGTTTGATAATGTACCTGTTGAACCCCTCAAGGGCAAATGCAAAAAGATTATTGCAGTTAATATCAGCCCGGTAAATAAAACTGACAAAGTTAAAAACCTTATTCAGATAGCTGCAAGGACCTTCCAGCTGAGTGTTAACTCAACTATAAAGGGACTTGAGGATAACTGCGACCTGGTTATTGCGCCCCCTGATCTTGAAAAATTTGAGATTCTCGATGCCAGCAAGGCAGATGAGATATACAAAGTGGGATATGAGTACTGCAAGAGCCTGAAGATAGATCTATAGATCTCCAGATTGCTCCGGGAATCCCTGCCTGCGGATCCCGGGCAGACAGAACCCCTGGCGCCGAGAAAGTCAGGCTGGAGAAACAAAGCTCTCCGCGACAGTTTTCCAGCATCACTCTTAGCCTAACAAATATGGAGCGATAACATCATTCTTACTCTCCGTTGTACCGTCATAGGTTATTGTCACAACTGGAATGCCCGTATCTTTTCTTATCGTATTCTTCATGGCCTCTGTTATCAGCGACGGACAACAGAAGGCAGGGTTGGTCTGCACAAAGAGCGATACCCCCGGATAGGTGTTTATTATATGATAAATCTTCAGGATATTATCAAAGGATTCGCCTGAATGATACTTATCAATATTATATTTCACCAGGTTCTTTTCCAGTTCTTTCGAGCTCGATTCCTTTGCCTCTCCCAGGAAGGGTTCAAAATGCCTGTAATATTTTCTTTCAAGCACTTTAAGTATCTGAAATACTGTTTTGTACCCGGCAATTGCAAGTCTCCCTGAGTCAACTGACCTCCTTCTCATAACATTGCCGGCTATCAACTTGTAAAACTCGCTGTAAGGTATGCTGAGGGCTTCTCCCCCGTATTTCTCAATGGTATGGATAATATCCTGGTTCATTATGTCATTATCCCTTACGAAAAAGTCACCAAAAATGGCTACAAGCGGCTTTTTGGTCTTTTCCGTTTTGATCGTCGCAAATCCGGGCATAATCTTCCTTAATGCCTTATCAATACTATCGTGTCCCTCAAAAGCTTTCTCAAGTATTGCTATTCCATTGTCCAGGACGGTATCTGTCTCGCCCCTGTTGATCTCATAAGGCCTGATTTTACACCCTGTCCGCCTCAGCAGTCCTGAAAGCATATATGCAAAATAAGCATACCTGGTTACATCCACAGATATTTCAGTATGTCCAACCTCACCTGAATATACTGATGCCTTCTCCATTCCATTACCATAATTTTCCAGGATGGTTTTCATATACTGCGGATACATCCTGATATTGCATGAAAGTACTGTTTCAGTCATCCAGAGTATTGTCCGGGATGGATCCAGTCCATTTTTTTCGATATAGTCTATATAATCATGTGCTATTATATTAAGGGGCAAACACTGTCCTGTATTGCTTGCCATTGCCTTCTGGATACCCAGCTGGCTGTGATCAAGCAGGTGGGTCTCAAATCCGTGACGCCTGAAGTTTGCCGCCAGGAAACGACCGGCTATCTGGTCCCAGTTGGGGAAAAGAACGATCATGTCTTTCTTAAGCTTATATTCAGGTCTTACAATGCTTAAATGTCTCCGGACAGCCGGTGCGTTTTCTGCCTGGTAATGATTCCTGAATGACCTTACTGCAGCCTCAACCCTTGTTTCGTAGCCAACACTTGAGTCGTGTTCATCAACCTGCAATATCAGGTAAGGTTTAGCCGCATTGTCCATAATTTTCTGAAAATAGTCAATCACAAAGGAGTCGGGGGCACATTTAAAGGCTGTTATCAGTACAGGGTAGAGACCCTTTGTTTCAACAATGTACCGGGCAGCTTTCATCAGCCTTGTTGCAAAATGCCAGGGCATGGATTTCAGAAGGTCATCAAGGCCATCAAGAGGGTAGTCGTCAACAGGTAACATGTCCTGGAAGAAGCTCCTGATTCCCAGGCCACCAAAAATACCCGGTATGTTATTGTTCATCTGTTCGCTGAGGATCATATAAGGTCTGCCCAGCAGCACAACCGACAATTCTTTCTCAGGTTCGTAATTCATTCTGAAGAGGTCCTGCAAGTTTTCTTTCTGCCTGTTGTCCTCTGCAGTGGCAAGATTCCAGGCAGATTTTATTTCGCTGAAATTTATTTGCATGCCCCCCTTTCCATCCAGTGCTTCACGCAGTGTTCGGAGAACGAAAGGAAGGCCTTTTTCAAACCTCAGCAATGGAACGATTGCTTTTTCTTTAACCCTCTCGCTCAGCAGGGAAGTAACGGAAGGGCTGAACTGCGTATAGTAACAGTATAATTCTTTCTCAGGTTCGCCGACAGACCTACTTTCAAGTGCTGCCGGCATGAATATATAATCAGCCTTATCTTCCAGCCACTTTACATGGGCATACATGGCGTGCATGGGGGCACAGAATTCAGCCCCGGCAAGCCTCTTTCCTACAGCCACCGGATCGTTCACTTTTTCACTGCTTACTGTTGCAAAACCCAGTTCCCTGAAAAAGAATTTCCAGAAACTCATATCCTCGAACATATTGAGGGCAGATGGCAGTCCAATCTTCGTTTTAAGAGCCTCATCCTTAAGGGTGGGAACCTTCAGTATTTTCTTCCTTTCCCTCAGGAGGTCGAATCCGGAAATATTCCTGTCAACAAATTTATCACTTTCATAATCCCTGCCACACAGAAAACCATAGGCAACAGTTTCCCCGTGTACCTCCGCAACTGAAATAGTGCAATTATTATTACATAATTTGCACACCTCATTACGCACCCTTATCTCTTCACCGATAATACCGAACCCCCTGAACTTACTTTCTTCTGAATGTTCATCGGCAAGCATAAGGGCACATCCCAGTGCTCCTGTCAGGTGACAGTAAGGAGACACAAAGATGTTCTTCCCCAGTTTCATCTCGAAGGCAGCCACCAGGGCCTTATTTTTTGCCGTGGCACCCTGGAAACATATATTATTCCCTATTGACGATTCAACCGCCACTTTTTTTAGATAATTATCACGGACAGAGTGTAATACAGCAGCCAGAATTTCATTTTTCCCATATCCCCTGTTTGTATAATAGTTTATATCCCGCTCCATAAAGACCGTGCACCTGTCGCTCGCCAGTGGTGCCCTGGCGTTTTCTGCCAGTGATGAATAATCACGGAGGCTGACATCCATCCTCATTGCCTGTTCCTCTATGAAGCTTCCCGTTCCTGCCGCGCACGCAGAATTCATCTTTGAGAAAACCACGCGCCCGTTTTTCAGGGTGGTGAATTTAGCATCCTGCCCTCCAATCTCGATTATAGTATCTGTCTCGGGATTAAGCTCACGGGCAGCACGCGCATGTGTGGTAATTTCATCGATTATCATATCAGCCCCTATGATTGCCCCTATGAATTTCCTGCCCGAACCCGTTGTGGCAACACCCTTCACAGACAAAGTGATATTCCTTTTTTCAAAAAGGTATACTATGGATTCAAGTATTGCCCTGCCTGCATTCAGTGGCTGTCCATTAGTGTAGGTATAAAAGCCGGCAAGGGGCCTGCCGGCGGTATCGGTAAGCATACCCTTCGTACTTGTTGAACCTATGTCCACCCCGATATATGATTCCAGAATACCGGGTTCCGGTTTATCCATATAAATATCAACCTGTACCTTTGAAGAATGCTTAACTTTTCGAGGGGTAAAGAGCATATCATTATCCTTCATTTCATCGGGATAGGATGATAGTTTTATTTCAAGGGGCTCATAAACATATTCCAGGTTCTTATCACTTTTCGCCAGTATGTCCCCGGGTTCAGGACTTCGTTCATCAGAAAGCCGTTTATAGTCTGACAAATGTAAAAGAGCTGCTCCTATGGCCGGGAAGAAGGCAGACAGATCATTAACCACCAGCTTAACCCCTGTAATTGATTCCAGGTGTCGTCTCACTGCCCTGTTCTTTGAAACACCGCCCGCAAAAATCATCTCTTCTTTTATTTCACTGCCGTCAAAAAGTGTATCAGCCAGGTTGCGTGCCAGCCCCCTGCACAGGCTGTCGCATATTGACTCAAGTGAATATCCTGCCTGCTGAGCATGTATCAGGTCTGTCTTTGCAAAGACTGAACACCTTGATGCTATATCGGGTACTGAGTCCCTGTTTTTATCAGCAAGGTTGGACAATTCGGAAGCAGACTTTATATCGAGCCGGCGGGCCTGCTGATCAAGGAAGCTTCCTGTTCCGGCTGCACAGGATGTATTGGTTGCCGCCCAGGCAAAGCTGCCGTCATCATTGAAGTGCAGTAACTGGAAACGCCCCGCTCCTACCATCAACATAGCCCTGTGATCTTTATAAAAACTGCGGAAGCATTTTATAAGGGATGCCTGGGCATCATACCTGTGAACCCTGTCTGAGAGGACATATGCAGCTGAGGGGCTGACCACTGATCCTATATTCTCAAAATCAAATATACCCGGCAGGGCGGATATTACATCTGCAGCCTGTCCGTGGTGGTACTTGTACGAAGTGCCAAGCACCTTTCCGTCAGGACTAAGCTCAACTGCAGATACAGCCACCGAACCAATGTCAATGCTAAGTATATTCCCCCTTGCTTTGATCATATTGTCGACATGTATAAGGAAATAAAGGTAAACAAATAGGTGATCAAAGCAATTCTAACAATCATTCATAATAAAGATCACTGTAAATATAACTGTACAACATACGATTATCAGGTGTTAAAAAAATGTTAAAACAGTGAATTTTATCCTTTTATGACTATTTTTCCGGCCGGTAATTTTAGGGAATCTGAATTAAATATTAATAAACAATAAACTAATGAAAAGAATCATTTCATTTTCGTTCCTGTTATTTTGCGCTTCAATTATTTCTTACGGTCAGGTATACGACTGGAGGGGTCCGGGCAGGTCAGGAACCTTCAATGAAACAGGCCTGCTAAAGGAATGGCCTGAATCAGGCCCTGAACTGCTGTGGGAAGCCGAGGACCTTGGTTTCGGTTATGGATCACCAACGATTACAGATGATGCAATATACATCACGGGCCGTGTGGGTGATGATGATGTCCTTACGGCATTTACGCTTGAAGGTGCGAAAAAATGGTCAGTAATATACGGTGAGGCATGGACCAGGAACCACGACGGGACAAGGTGTATTCCAACTTATGTTGATAGAAATATCTACCTGATAAGTGGCAGTGGAGATATTGTATGTGTCGATACCTATGGAAAAATAAAGTGGTCAAAAAATCACTATGATATGTATAATTCCAGCCCCCTGATGTTTGGTATCTCTGAATCCCCGGTTTACGCTGACGGAAAAATCATGGCCTCACCCGGTGGGAACAAAGCCTCGGTTGTAGCTTTCAATGCAGAGGACGGTTCAGTTGCATGGGAAGCTGAAGCACTGAACGAGGGTCCGCAGTATATCAACCCGCTGCTCATTGAACACGGGGGGAAAAAAATATTTGTAACGGTTACTTCGAACCATATTATTGGAATAAACACAGCTAACGGGGATTTACTGTGGAAGGTGAACTATGAGGAAATTAACAATGTAAGCGGCCGGCGCAGCAAGAACCATGCTGTAACCCCTATATACAGGGATGGGTATATACTTGTAGCCAATGGTTATGACTATATTGCCGTTAAGCTTAAGTTATCAGATGATGGCGATGATGTTCAACAGGTATGGACGAACAGTGACCTTGAGCCCCACCATGGTGGGATGGTTCTGATAGGTGACTACGTTTACAGTTCCAATCACATGAGCAATGCCATGGGCGACTGGGTGTGTATTGACTGGAACACCGGTGAAACAATGTGGATGGAGAGGTGGCATTGCAAGGGACCCATCATCTCGGCCGACGGTATGCTTTACCTGTACGAAGAACGCACGGGGCATGTAGGCCTGGCAAAACCCAGCCCGGAAAAGCTTGAAATAGTAAGTGATTTTCAGATCACCAAGGGTACCGGTCCACACTGGGCCCACCCTGTGATCAAAGACGGAAAGTTATATATCCGTCACGGCGAGATACTCATGGTTTACTCCATAAAGGAATAGGAAAACCTAATATTTTACGGGATATTTGCTGAGGGATAATAAAGAAGGACGGAAGGGTTTGAAAAAAAATAACAAGATATTACCATCTGTGATAGTCACAGGTCTTTTTCTCACAGCCTTTATCTGGTTTCTCAGAGGTGGCCCGGGCAGGCCACTTGAAGAAAGGGTGCCGGGCCAGGATAACAGGCCTGAGCTGATAGAGGAAGGCGATCCGGTGATCATAGGTGAATTTTTTGAAGTGTTCTCGGAAACCGTAGCTGTTGAAAGCAGCAACTGGCCTCACTTCAGGGGATCCGGATATGACAATATAGCCAGTGATGGTGTTAATCTGCCCGCTTCCTTCCCTGAAAACGGTCCGCCCGTAGTATGGCAGGTGGAACTGGGCGAAGGACATGCTGCCGCATCCATTTACGACGGCCGGGTTTATGTACTCGATTATAATGAAAAGATAAGAGCCGATGCGCTGAGGTGCTTCTCCCTGGAAACAGGGGAAGAACTGTGGAGAAGATGGTATAATGTGCCCATCAAGCGTAATCATGGCATGTCAAGAAGTATACCTACCGTAAGCGGCGATTATATTGTAAGCATGGGCCCAAGGTGCCATGTTATGTGCCTGAACCCGGAAAGCGGGGACCTCTACTGGACCTTGGACCTTGTTGCTGATTACGGCGCCGAGATACCCCAGTGGTACACGGCCCAGTGCCCCCTGGTTGATGGCGATATAACTGTACTGGCTGTGGGCGGTGAATCACTGCTCATGGGTGTGGATTGCCGGACCGGCGAGGTGCTATGGGAAACACCTAACCCTGACAAATGGAAGATGTCTCACTCATCAATAATCCCAATGACCATTCATGGCGTTAAAACATATGTATATATGGCTGTTGGTGGAATTTGCGGGGTTGCTGCAGAAGGGGAAAACAGGGGCGAGATCCTCTGGAAGACATCCGAATGGAACCCTGCGGTTATTGCTCCCAGTCCTGTTTACATTGGAAACGGTGAGATTGCATTCACTGCAGGCTATGGAGCCGGAGGAGGAAAGCTTAAAGTATACAGGGAAGGATCAGGATTTACTGCAAGGGTAATAGAAGCTCACTCACCAAGGGAAGGTATGGCCAGCGAACAGCAGACACCAATCGTATACGGGGAATACCTGTGGACCATCCATCCAAAGGATGCCGGTGAAATGCGTATGCAGCTGGCATGTTACCATGTATCGGATCTCACAAACCCTGTATGGGCCAGCGGGAAGGAAAACAGGTTCGGCCTCGGTCCATTTATTGTGATAAATGATAAAATGCTGCTGGCAAACGATGACGCTGAACTCTTCCTTTTTGATTTCCGGACAAACAGTGTGAATATGCTCGACCACCACATTATACTCGAGGAGGGAATAGATTCGTGGGGACCCTTTGCCTATGCTGACGGCTACCTTATAATGAGGGATTCCTATAATATGGTATGTCTTGATATAAGAGCACAGGGAGGGATAAAGTGAAAACAACTTGCAAACGATAGTAAACACCAAGATGAATAAAAAGACGGCAGGAATAATATCAATAGTAATAATCTTTGCATTTATAGGTTATATTATTTTCGATGTTGCCACAGGCAGGTCTGACAGGACCACCGCAGCCGAAGAGCTCACCGAAAGACAAGAGCTGGTCACAAACTGGCAGATAACACACGAACTGCATATTACAGATGGCAGGCTGCAGGCAGTAAGCATGGCAGGTAATGAAAATATAATCTGTGGAGGCGATTCCTTCCTCTCGCTATATGACAGCGCTTACGAACAGCTCTGGAATACAAACACCCCGGCAGCTCTTACTGCCCTTGCTGCCTCTGGTGATACTATCTATGCTGCTACCAACGAGACTCTACTCCTGTATGATACATCGGGAAAGCTGATTGATGAATGGGGACCATACGATGATGAGGCTATAATAACAAGCATAGCAACAAACAGTGATTATATAGCCCTGGCTGATGCAGGAAACAAGCTGGTATTTATCCTCGACAGGAAAGGTGCCCTTAAATCGATCGTAGGATATCCCGGTGACCCCTTCATAATTCCCAGCCCTTATTTTGATGTGTGGCTGACCGGTGATGATATCCTCGTGGTAGCAAATACCGGGGAAAGGCAAATTGAGTTCCGTACATTGGAGGGCAGGATAATAAGAGCAATAGGTGAAGAAGGAGATGAACTTAAGCATTTCTGCGGATGCTGCAACCCTTCACATTTCACCCTTACCCCCGGAGGCAAAATAATAACAGCGGAAAAAGGCATTAACAGGATAAAGGTGCTTGACCAGGATGGCAGGCTTATTGAGCCCCTTGCCAGTCCGGCATTCTTTAAGCCTTCATCACCGCTTGATATAGTTGCTGCAGGTGAGAACCTGGTATATGCAGCCAACAGTGAAAATTCAACTCTCTATACTTTCAGAAGGACAGATAAGGAATGAAAAGGAAAGATTTTATAAATACAATCATTAAGTGGAGCCTCTGGGGCATACTGGCCATGCTGGCGGTCATGCTTGGCAGGAAAGCAAGTGTGGATAACGACTGTGCTTCATGTCCCGAATATGCAAGCTGTACGGATATTGCCGGCTGTAAGTTTAGTAAAACTGCAAGATCAGGAAAATGAATAAAAACAAATACCAGTCGAGAAGGGACTTTGTAAAGAAGGTGGGCAAGGCAGCAGTTGTGCTGCCCCTGGCCTATCTGACGGCTGATCTTATCGGCAAGACGGGCACCACTGAATACGTCTGGCAGATAGACCCGATGAAGTGTACCCAGTGCGGACAGTGTGAGACACACTGCGTGCTCACCCCTTCAGCCGTTAAGGTAATGCATTCATACGAGATGTGTGGCTATTGTGACCTTTGCAGCGGTTACCTGCGACAGGGAGTGAAGGACCTGGATACAGGGGCCGAGGTACAGCTGTGTCCTACAGGAGCTATTAAGAGGAACTTCGTTGAGGAGCCTTATTTCGAGTATACCATTGATGAAGAACTGTGCACTGCCTGCGGCGACTGCGTTAAGGGCTGTGCCGACTTCGGTAACGGATCACTCTACCTGCAGATCAAGCATGAGCTGTGTAAAAACTGTAACCAGTGCAGCATAGCCATAGCCTGCCCCTCGGATGCCATAGCCAGGGTGCCGGCTTCCGAACCCTATATTCCCAAATCAGGATACAATACAGCTGTTGATGGATAAGAAAATAGCCTATATCATCCTTATCATCCTCTTTGGCTACCAGGCCATGGTATATGCACAGCAGCGCTTCCCAAAACCAGAATTTGAGTCGGGATACGTATACCCCGAGTACCAGGTGACCGAACCCAGGAGTCCCTTCCTTGAGTACATGGATGTGGCCGTACTGATCATTGTGCTGTCTGTTACCACCTGGATAACCCTCAAAAAGAGATCCAGGAAACTTATATTGTGGATAAGCATATTCACCGTAGCCTATTTCGGCTTTTACCGCCAGGGTTGCATATGCCCTATCGGTGCAATACAGAATGTGTCACTCGCCCTCTTTAATGATGGCTACACCCTGCCCCTGACGGCCCTCCTCTTCTTTCTTATTCCCCTCATCGCTGCGCTCCTGTATGGAAGACAGTTTTGTGCCGGGGCCTGCCCGCTGGGCGCAGTGCAGGAACTGACAGGTATATATCCCGTTAAGATACCCAGGGCTGCTGAAGTAATTCTAAGCTCCGTTCCTTACATATACCTGGGCCTGGCAGTATTGTTTGCAGCCACTGACAGTCACTTTATAATATGTAAATATGATCCCTATATAGGAATATTCCGCCTGAATGCACCGGTGACAATGATCGTCTTCGTTGCACTTCTTATTATTGCCGGGATTTTTGTTAACCGCCCCTACTGCAGGTTCCTCTGTCCCTACGGTGTTCTGCTCAGCTGGTTCTCCAGGTTTTCAGGAAAGCACGTCACCATAACACCTGATGAATGCATCAACTGCAAATTATGCGAGAATTCCTGCCCCTATAATGCAATACTGCCCTCAACTATCGATGCCCCCAAGGAAAAGACAAGGACTTCAAGGTCCCGTTTTCTTGGCTACCTGCTGCTGATACCTGTGTTCACTGCTGCCGGGGCTCTTGTGGCGGGACAATTTTCTGATGAATTGTCAACGGTCCACCAGGATGTAAGACTGGCAAATGAACTGAGAAGGGAAGAAGTATCGGGCATACCGGCTACCAGCCAGCAGGCAATAACTTTCAGGGAGTCAGGCGAAACACTTTCTGAGCTTTACCGGAAGGAAGAATTTGTGAAAGGACGATATAAGAAAGGTGCACCATGGACGGGTGCTTTCCTTGGACTGTCCCTGGGTATAGGCCTCCTTTCCCTCTCGATAAGGAAAGAAAGGGATGAATTTATACCCG
>JBNJHQ010000078.1:0-11759 GCA_051748705.1 Bacteroidota bacterium
CTTGATGTTTCTTCAGGCAGCAGGAGATCATAGTAATTATCCTGGTTTTGTATTTCCACCTGGCGGTCCACACCGTTTGCACCCCTGTTGAATGATGCTGCCACCATTGTCCAGTTACCATATCTTTCATATGATTTAAGGAAATACCTGCATGCTGCCGCCGTTGATTTCTCAAGGTGGTACCTTTCATCTATTTCCTTATTTATTTCCAGTCCGTATTCCAGTGCAGTTGAATGCATGAACTGCCAGAAGCCTGTAGCCCCGACAGGCGATATTGCGTTGGAAAGATTACTTTCAGCCACTGCGAGGTACTTAAAATCACCGGGTATCCTGTACTCTTCAAGTATCGGTTCGATAACGGGGAAATAACGATGCGATCGTTTTATGAGAAGGAGCGTAGACGAATGGAAGTATGCATTTGAGTTAAGTTCCCGGTCAAGACTCTCACGGGTATCAAAATTCTCAAGCGGCACCCTCTCTCCGGCAAAATACAGTGAATCAGGCAGATCAAATGATCTCACACGCTGCACTTCCTTTTGCACATTGTCTTCGTTGCCATAATAATCAGTACTATTCTCCTCGATCAGTCCTATAAACACAAATATCACAGCCAAACCTCCGAGTATTGCGAGAGATTTTCCGGCCCATTTATTCTGCATATCTTAAATATTTTACAATCAAACAATTATTAAAATTCCTTCCTTCAATAAAGAGCCTGGCCGGGTAATCCGGGCGCCATATGAAAAAGATATGCAAAGTTAATGATTTTGCCTGTACAAATTTAATCCGGAAAGGATTTAGGAAATTTTTTCAGAATCGGAGCTGCATACCTGAAAAAACACCGAAGGTATAAGGATTGCCTGAACCCAGGTCGCCACCCGTATTCAGGTAATATCTTAATTCGGGCTCCAGGTTAAATGACAGTTTGTCACTGAGCTGATATTGCATGCTCATACCCAGCGAGCTTGAAAACAGGACATTATCAACTCCATCGGTTGAACCCAGAAGAATTTTTAATCCCTCGTCATTCATGGCCCATGTCTGGTTTCCAACAAGGAAATTGTAAGACATCCCGCCAAGGATATTAAAAGCTATCTTTCTGTCTATCAGCTTATACCTCAGTATAAGGGGTACCTGGAGGTATTCAAAACTTTGTCTGAGCCTGTCTCCAAAAGGAACAAGGTCTGATTTTGCCGGATCAAAATTATCAGCTGAATAAAATCCGTCTATCCGGCTGCCTTCCCCATCAGCCAGGTATATATCTTTATTGGTTGAGTTAATTGTGCCTGATGTGGTCTCTACGCCGAAAATAATACCACTTTTCGAACTGGCATAGGGAGTGAATCCCGAATAGGAAGAAACGCCGTTAACTTCGCGGCCCAGCGATGAGTAATAAAGACCTGTCTGTATGCTCAGCCTGCCGGTCATTTTATAGCTTATACTTAGGCCCCCGGTATAGGAGAGAACCGGGCTTTCATTATTTTCCACCTGGTTCAGTAACTCATTTGTTGAATTCAGGTTTGTGGAAAGGTAAGTAGGAGAAACCATTGCTCCCAGCTCCCATCTTTTTATTTTCCCTTCCTCTGCCGGCTCCACGGGTAATATATCAGCTACCGTGACGCTTTCATAATCTGTCCGCGCGCTAACTGCAGCAGGTGCATCAGCAAACCTGAGCGAAGTATTATTGGGCCTGCTATATACCAGGTCGACCTTCTTATGATTTGATGCTGAGGGATCTGTTGACCTCGGGACTGTTTCATCATCCAGCGTTACGGCGGAACCTTTCGTATCTGCAGTATAAAAAAGCTGTTTCCCGCTCACGGGAGCATTAACCTTATTATCAACTGCAATATTTATATATGAAGCATCGAAGAGGGTTGACAGCTCACCGGCAGTAGCTGTCTGCAAAGGATTATTATCCTGGAGGCCTGTACCTGCAAAAAAGTATGCCATCAGACCCAGGGAAGTCAGCATTGCGATTCCGGCAGCTATTCTAAAGAATATGGCTTTATTATTTTTTCTTAAGAGAGGTTTGATATTATCCCAGACAGACTCAGGGGGAAGAGCCTCAATGTTACTCAGCCCATCCCTGAACAGGATATCAATATTTGAATCTCTCTTAACCATTCATCCTTTTCTTTATTCCAAGGTATATTTTTACTTTCCTCTGAAGTATCCCTCTTGCTCTTGACAGGTTCGATTTTGAAGTCCCCTCTGAAATATTGAGCTTTTTTGCTATTTCCTTATGACTGTATCCTTCCAGGGCATACAGGTTAAACACCATTCTGTATTTAGGCGGTAACTCCATTATGAAATTAAGCAGGTCTTCTGACTCCATTCCCGAAATATCGTCTGCTTCAAGTTCGGGCAATGTGTCATTTTCAAATCCCGGCTCATCCACCTTACAGAGATAATACCTGTTACGGTGTTTCTCCAGCGCTGTATTAACCACAATACGCCTCATCCATCCTTCAAAAGAACCATCTCCGCTGTAAGTATGCAGGCTGGTATAGATCTTTATGAAGCTTTCCTGGAGAACATCCCTGGCCTCATCGCCTGAACCCGAATACTGAAGGCTTATTCCATAAAGTTTTGAAGAATATCTCCTGTACAGCAATTCCTGGTCACGCTTATTGCCTCCAAGGCATCCCCTGATTATTTTCTTCAGCTCCGGCAATTTATCTCTTTTTAGAATCTAAATATAGAAATAAATTATCAGATCCTGAAAAAAAGCCTGCTACACTTCCATCTAAGAATAGATGAAAAAAATGCATAATAGGTTGCGTAGAAGTAATTATTTAAAAGCCCGGCAAGAGGTGTCTTACAGGTGTATAACCTCATCATATGCTGCAGCAGCGGCTTCCATGACAGCTTCTGACATAGTAGGATGAGGATGCACTGATTTTATTATCTCATGTGCCGTGGTTTCCAGTTTCCTTGCCACAACTATTTCAGATATCATTTCGGTTACCCCGGCGCCTATCATATGGGCTCCCAGCAATTCACCATATTTTTCGTCGAAAATAAGTTTAACGAAGCCGTCCCGTGCGCCTTCGGCAGATGCCTTACCACTTGCTGTAAAAGGAAATTTTCCCACTTTTATTTCGTATCCCTTCTCCCTGGCAGCCTCTTCCGTGTAACCAACTGAGGCTACTTCAGGTGAAGTGTATGTACAGGCCGGGACATTATTATAATCAAGGGCTTCCACTTCAAGTCCCGCAATTTTTTCAACACAGATTATGGCTTCAGCCGATGCAACATGGGCAAGGGCCGGACCGTGTACTATATCGCCAATGGCATAAACACCTTCAATATTGGTCCTGTAATAATCATCAACAATAATTTTACCCTTTTCTGTTTTCACTTCGTTCTCTTCCAGTCCTATATCTTCGATATTTGGTTTGACCCCGACGGCTGACAGCACTATGTCAGCCTCAATCTCTTCCATTCCTTTCTTTGTCTTAACATGGGCGATGCATTTATCACCACCGGTGTCAACTGACTCAACACTTGAAGAGGTGAGTACTTTCATTCCTGACTTTTTGAACGAGCGTTCCAGCTGCTTTGACACTTCCCCGTCTTCATTAGGCACCACGGCAGGTAAGAATTCCACCAGTGTTACCTTCGTTCCTATTGAATTGAAGAAATGTGCAAACTCACTGCCTATGGCACCTGAGCCTATGACTATCATCGATCCTGGTTGTTCACGCAGGGTCATGGCCTGCCTGTAAGAGATTACTTTTTCACCGTCAATTTTCACCTTCGGCAGTTCACTTGCCCTGGCTCCCGTTGCCAGGATAATATGATCGGCACTGAATTCCTTCTTTTCCCCGTCCATATCCACTTCCACCACACCCTTCTTCTTCAGCCGGCCTGATCCTTCTATGACCTCGATCTTATTTTTCTTAAAGAGATATTGTACGCCCTTGCTCATACCATCAGCCACTGACCTGCTTCTTTCAACCATCTTCTCAAGGTTCACGCCGGCTTCACCATCAAGGCTTACACCATAGTCCGCGGCATGCCTGACAAGATCATACACCTTTGCACTTTTAAGCAATGCTTTGGTAGGGATACATCCCCAGTTAAGGCATACCCCTCCAAGCTCGGCCTTTTCAACCACTGCAACATTCATTTTGAGCTGTGCAGCCCTTATTGCTGCAACATAACCTCCTGGTCCGGAGCCAATTACTATTACGTCGTATTTCATGTTCTTATATTTTTCCGTTTACTTTGTTTCTTGTTCAATATTTCCCTCTTTTATTTCAACCCGGGCTTCTTATTTCTTTTCTCCTTTACCATTATACGGCACATTATCCAGATCAGAACAAGGGTGAAAATTATCGTTGCTCCCGTGGGTATATTGAGATACCACGAGGCTACCAGACCCGCAAGCATTCCAATGAAACCGGCTAATATAGAAATAATGATCATCTTCCTGAAATTCTTTGTGAACAGGAGAGCTATATTAGGTGGTATTGTAAGGAGCGAAAGGACAAGCACAACACCTGCAATCCTGATATTCAAAACTATAACCAGTGACACCAGAGTTATAAGGAGGTATTTTAAGAGGTCCACCCTGCCGGAAAAAGTCCTGGCATAAGCCTCATCAAAAGCCACATACAATATCAGCCTGTAATATCTCAGGAAGAAGAGCATGAGAATAATACCCAGAACAGCCAGTGCTACCAGGTCACCATTGTCGATGGTCAGTATGCTGCCAAAAAGGTAGCTCATCAGATCAGGTGTATAGCCCGGGGTGAGGTAGATAAAGATTATCCCGACAGCCATACCGAAGGCCCATAGGAAACCTATCGCAGAATCTTCACTTACTTTTTGCCTTGATGCCATATACTGTATGCCCAGGGCTGAGGCCACTCCAAAGCATGCTGCCCCGAAAACCGGGCTCATACCAATGAAATATGCTATGCCTATGCCCCCGAAACTGGAATGTGTTATGCCACCGGAGAGGAAGACCATTTTTTTGGCAACAATATAAGATCCTGCTATGCCGGCCGTAATACTTCCAAAGAGCACTGCCAGCAGGCTTTTCACTAAAAAATCATATTCAAAAAGGGCTGTAAACATATCAGTGGGACTTTAAAACAGTATGAGGCACATCGCCGTGTGCTATAAGCTGTATGGGACAGTCGTAAGCTTTCAGTTGCTCTGTGGTAATACGCCCGGAATCATGGTAATTAAGTTTACTGTTCACGCAGGCAAAACTCTTTACATATGCCGATATTGTGCCCACATCATGGGAAACCATCATAATGGTAACATATTTATTCAGCTCCCTGAGCTTGTCGTAGAAGCCCTGCTCAAAACTTGTGTCAACAAAATTGCCCGGTTCATCAAGGAGTAATAATTTAGGGGAAGCTATCAGGGCCCTGCCAAGATACACCCTCTGCAATTCACCTCCGGAGAGCCTGTCCAGTGATTTTTTACGCAAATGGGAAATGCCCAGGTCATGAAGCACAGCATCGGCTTTTGCCCTGTCCGCATCGCTCATCCTGGCAGTATGACCCTTGAGCATCATCAGGCCGGATAAGACCACATCTCTCACTGAAACTGGAAAGTGATTATCTCCTTCAGCTATCTGCGGCAGGTAGCCTATCTGCTTCTTTTTAATCTGGTTCCTGTTGAAAATAACTTCTCCCCTGACAGGATTTATCAATCCCAGGATAACCCGAAGCAGGGTTGTCTTTCCCCCTCCGTTCGGACCTATAACACCAATAAAATCACCTTCCCTGATGCAAAGGTTTACATCCTCCAGGACAGGATCTTCATTGTAGGATGCACTTACATTTTTCAGCTCAATCAATGTAGACATATCTCTTAATTATTTGTTTTCCCCGCTATATTCTCTGCTATATTCCTAACTGACTCCACCCAGTCTGCACTCAGGGGATCAATTACAACTGTAGCTGCACCAATTTCCCTTCCGATGATATCTGCATTTTTCCTGTCGAACTCACGCTGAACGAAAATTACCTTAATATTTTTCTCCCTTCCATAATCAATTAGCTTTTTCAGCTCCGATGGTGAAGGCTCTTTACCCTCGGCCTCGACGCTAATTTGTTCAAGCCCGTAATCATGAGCCAGGTAAGTCAGTGAAGGGTGGTATATGATAAAAGCAGTATTCTCATTCTCCCTGAACAATGCTTCCAGGTATTTATCGGTAGCCTTTATCAGGCTATCCAGCTTAAGATAGTTGGAATTATATATTTCGGCTTCAGCGGGCTTGCCGGCAAGCAGGAAGTCTCTTATATCGCTGGCAATGATACGGGCACGCCGCGGTGATACCCAGAAATGAGGATCAACCCCTGTATAATGTATAATGTCACCATGCCGGTGGCTATCAGCAGCTATCAGGTCCTGGGAATCAGCCAGTCTTAAAACCTCCATCTCCTTATTCATGCCTGTCACCCTGTCTATCCAGGCAAGCTCAAACCCGAGGTAGGCATTTATTATCATAAGCTCGGAATTCTTTATTCCCTTTACTACCGAAGGTGGAGGTTCATAGGTTGCCGGGCTGGCCCCGGGCGGGACAATCACATTTATACCGTAAGTGTCGCCGGCAATAGCCTCGGTGAAGAACCTGAAGGGTTCAATGCTCACGCTTATTATCCCGCGATCATTTTCCGGGGGTTCATTAATGCACCCTGGCAGCAGGAATATTAAAAAAAGGAAAAGGGATATCTTTTTCATCGGATTAGCTTTACACTACAAATTTAACATTAAACAAAATAATCGCCTAAGTGTTGAGGATTTATTCCGGAAGAAGGGTATTTTGAGCCTGGCCGCCGGCCAGGCACCAGGCAAGTGTTAATTTATCTTAAATAGTCATGCAGCCTCATCCATAAAGCCAATCTTTGGAATTAACTTGCTAAATTGTGGCCTCAAAAAAAAACAAATCATAGCGGTATGAAAATAATCATTAAGTCCCTTATCCTGTCTCTTGTAATATCCTTTACAGGGGAAGCGATTGCCTTCACACAGGTAAAATACCATGAGCCCGGCGAAATAAACAGTATCCTGGGTGACATGAATAAAGCATATCCTGGCTTAACAAAGCTCGAAACCATTGGAAGCACATATTCCGGAAAAGATATCAGGGCATTGACCATTGGCACAGGTGAAACCAACATAAAGCCAGGTATTGCCATTATCGGCGGTATAGACGGCAGGTACCCGGCAGGAAGAGAGATCGCCCTTGGTTTTGCGGAAAGATTGCTTCAGAACTCCGGGCAGGATGAAATAAGGGAACTGCTGGAAAAAGTCAGTTTCTACATCATCCCCGATGCCAGTCCGGATGCATTTACAGCTTTATTCTCCGGTCCTGTTCGTGAAAGGCTGGTTAATGCAAATCCCACCGATAATGACCGGGATTTCATTATTGATGAGGACCCTCCCGAAGATCTTAACGGTGATGGCTATATTACACTTATGAGGGTAAAAGATCCAAGGGGTGACTACATACCTGATCCCACCGATGAGAGAGTGATGAAGAAGGCAGAGCCGGCTGAGGGTGAAAAAGGTGAATGGTTTGTTTACACCGAGGGCCTTGACAATGACGGGGACGGCAAATTCAATGAAGACGGTCCCGGCGGAGTGAACTTCAATAATAATTTCAGTTTTGAGTACGAGGAGTTTGGTGAGAATGCAGGTTTGCATGCTGCTTCAGAAAAGGAGTCGAGGGCTGTGGCAGATTTCCTTTATGACCATTTCAATATCTTCGCTGTCTTCTCTTTCGGACCGCAGGATAACCTGGGACAGGCTTTTAAGCCCGGAAGACAGTCACAGGAAAACCAGGAGTCTGACCCCTCGCAGTGGCGAAGGAGGTCAAGGAAGGTGACAAACATACTTACTGAAGACAGTGACCTTAATGCCCTGCTCTCCGGGAAATATCTTGAACTGACCGGCTATAAGGGCTCGCCAGGGTTTACCCGGGAGCCCGGAAACTTCATGGAATGGGCTTACTATCATTACGGCAGGTACAGCTACTCGACACCTGGCTGGTGGATACCGCAGGAGAAAGGGATGTCCCGCGAGGCAGCCTTCCTTAAATACGCTTCGGAAAATATTGAAAACGATGTATTCATTGAATGGCAGGAGATTGATCATCCTGACTTCCCGGGCAGGACGGTTGAGGTAGGGGGAATTTTACCATTTGTCATGTATAATCCGCCCGAAGCTATAATGGATGAAGTTATAGAATCAAATTACCTCTTTCTCGTTGAGGCAGCCAAACTGCATCCTGAACTTGAACTGCTGGATCTGAAAACCGAGAAGCTCGATAAAAACCTTCACAGGGTAACTGTCACCCTTCACAATAAGGGAACATTCGCAACAGCCAGCCAGCTTGGCGAAAGGGTTAAGTGGGTCAGGAAAATAAGAGTTGAAATAAAGTCAGATTCCGGTTTTACATTGCTGAGCGGAAAAGCAATTGACATAAGCGACAGGCTTAAGACGGATGAGTCGCGTGAATACAGCTGGCTGATAAATGGCAGTGGCGAGTTTACCATATCAGCAGGTGCCGTAAATTGCGGGATGGATGAGATCACTTTCACTATCAGGTAAAAAAAGAAAAACAAACAGTCATGTATAAAATTCAGAAATCACTTATAGTAATATTGTCATTTCTCCTGACAATTTCAGCCCGTGCCCAGGATGATGAACGTTTCTTCAAGGCAGCCGGGACACCTGTTAATCCGAAGGTCAGCGTAAGCTGGAACAAGTACTACACCTATGCAGGTATAAAAGACCTGTGTGAAAGGCTGGCAGAAGCCTATCCCGACCTGGTAAAGATGGAATCGGCGGGTAAGTCATATGAGGGTCGCGACATCATTACCCTTACTGTGACCAATCACCTTAACGGGGATCCCGGTCACAAGCCAGGCTATTATATCGACGGTAACATACATTCGAATGAGATACAGGGCACTGAAATGGCATTGTATGCAGCCTGGTACCTGGCAGAGATGTACGGCAAAAATGATTTCATCAGCGAACTGATGGATGACAAGGTTTTTTATATACTGCCTACCATAAATCCCGATGCAAGGGAGAATTACATGCATGAGGCCAATACCGGCAGTTCACCACGCTCAGGTATGGTTCCCAGGGATGATGACCGTGACGGGCTGGTTGATGAAGACGGCTTCGACGATATCAACGGTGACGGCGTTATCTCGATGATGCGCCGCAGGACACCCTATGGGGAATATAAGGTTGATCCCTCTGACCCGCGACGGATGATACGTGTTGGAGAAGGTGAACAGGGTGAGTATGAGATGCTTGGCTATGAAGGGATTGATAATGACGGTGATGGCCTTGTCAATGAGGACAGGCAGGGCTCCTACGACCCGAACCGTGACTGGGGTTACAGCTGGCAACCCGGGTATATACAGGGAGGTGCTGACAAGTACCCGTTCAGCTTCCCGGAAAACCAGGCCGTTCGTGATTTTGCCCTTGAACATAAAAATATTACCGGCGCACAGTCATACCATAACTCCGGTGGTATGATCCTCAGAGGACCAAGTATTGAAGGAGGAGGATCAGAGGTCTATACCAGGGAAGATGAAAGGGTGATAAACACTATTGGTGAAATGGGTGAGACAATAATCCCGGGATACCGCTTCCTTACCATATGGAAAGATATGTATACCGTATATGGCGGTGAACTGGACTGGTGGTACGGCTCAATGGGTGTTTACGTCCATTCAAACGAATTATGGACCAGTCACCTTATGTTCCATAACGATGACAGGGACAGCTATAAATTTGATAAACTGCTCCTTTTTGAAGATGCCTTTATTCCATGGGAAGAACACGATCATCCCGTATACGGCAAAGTGGAGATAGGCGGCTTTAATAAGAATTTTGGCAGGATACACCCGGGCTTTCTGCTGGAATCAGATGCACACCGTAACACTGCATTCTGTTTCTACCATGCTTACCAGACACCCAAGCTGGAAGTGCGAGATATAAAGGTTGAGGATTTGCAGGGATCGCTCAAACAGGTCACGGCAACAGTTGCCAACCTGAGGTTAATGCCAACCCATTCGGGACAGAATATAAGGTATAAGATCGACCCGCCCGACTATATTTACCTTGATGGTGGCGAAGTTATTGCAGGCATGATAGTTCTTGACGAGGATAATAATCTTTGCAGGGAACAGGAACGTAATCCACAGCGCCTGGAAGTGGAAAATATTCCCGGCAACAGTTCGGTGAAAGTGAGGTGGATCGTAAAGGGAGGCAATAAATATACCGTACGGGTTGAGAGTGTGAAAGGCGGTCGCGCTCAGGGAACCAATTAGAAAAAGGCTCCCGCCGGGGAGCCTTCAAAACAAGTCAGGTGTAAAGTATATAGTTAATGGCTCTGAATTGAGAGCCTGAAATTGCCCGTGGCATTTTTTGCCGAAATCCTGAATCCCCATTCACCTGTTTTGCTGCCATTCTCCTCATCAATGTTGAACGACTTGGACCAGTTAACCGACCCGTATTCATCTATCAGCACCTCGGTGTATGCACTACCGTCCGGCATGGCTATCCATATCCTGATCTCCCCCTCTTCACACATACCGCTAACATTGATAGAAGCTCTCCTTGCATCTTCCTCTATCTCAAATGTCAGATCCTTTCTGAAGCTGGCCTCTTTAACCTTTTTTGAGAACTGCAGGCTGCTTGAACTCTGTGAGCCTCCCATGAAATATATCCCTTCCAGGTCAGAACCCGTTGTGATCATAAAGGGCTCCCTTACTGCCCGTACTCCCTTATAAGCCCCGCGTGCACCATAAGCCTCACGCGCACCCTGGACAGCACGTTCAAGCTCCTCCTCGTGTATCCTTATTCTTTCCTTTTCCTCAATTAATTTTTGCTTTTCCTTTTCCATCTTCTCCTGCATGAGCATCTCCTGTTTCTTCTTCTCCTGCTCTTCCTTTGTCTGTGCAAAGGCTGTGGTACTTCCGAGCACAAGGAGTAGAGAGACAATCATTAATACACTAAGCTTTCTTTTCATGATATCCTGTTTTTAATAAATTACACTTATTAATATTCATACTTCAAATGTAGGCACAAAGAGGATCAGATTTTGTTAACACAGGGTTAAAGCAGGGTTAAAGGCTTTTAAGCGGTCTTATAATTGTGTAAATTTGATGCCGTATAAGACATGTTCATGAGAAAAATAAAAACCCTCCTGCCTGTAATTGCCGCACTGGCAATTTTCATCCTTGCCCAGGTCTATATTGTAAGGCAGGTATGGCTGCAGAAGGACGAGGTTTTTGATTCCAGGTACCGCTCTGTCACCAGGGAAGCAATAGAGCAAATGGCTGTCTACGATTCATACACGGGTTTTAAAAAACCTTTTTTTATTATCGATGATATTGCCGGGCTCTACCTTGAAAAGGGCAGAAAAATTTCCAACCCAGAAGATTCAGCTCTATTCGCCGCTACCCTGCGTGAAAATTTTACGGATATACTGACCGAAGACGAAGTGCTGTCGGAATACCTTGGCAGATATTATGAGAAGCTCGGGCTGGACAACAGGATAAAGCCGGTTATTTATGTAAACTATATTGACCTGCTGGATATACAAGCGGATATCAGGGTATATAAAGCTGAACTTAATGAACTCGATAAACAGAAATCGGATAACAACATACTTGTTTATACATTCAACAGTGAGGGGAATAATTATAAAATCTCATTTGACTACTATATAGACCTGGCAAACAAGGAAAAGCTTATTTTGC
>JBNJHQ010000079.1:0-11616 GCA_051748705.1 Bacteroidota bacterium
GGCCGGGAAGCGCAGTAATCTTGCTTCGTCCTGTGCAGACAGACGGAAAACAAAAGCCATTGCTGCAAGGATAACAATGCTCAATATTATTCTTTTCATTATTCTGTTTATTTTAATTGATTAAGGGTAAAACTAATCTAATTTTTCGATGCCTGAAGAATTGAAGTGTTAAAGATAGTAAAAAGCAAAAAATTTTGAGAAGACCCTACGGGCTGTCTAAACCATATCAGGGTTTTAATGTTGTATATAAGGCACATTTTGCCGTAATTTGTTATATAAAAAAGGAGATTATCATGAAAGAACATACTGTTAAGATACTGGAGATATTTGATGTGACGCATGATGTCAAAGGATTCCGCCTGGAGAAGCCCGAAGGATATACTTTCAGGCCGGGACAGGCAACGAATGTGTCTGTAAACAAGGAGGATCTGAAGGAAAAGAGAAGACCCTTCACCTTTACGAACCTGCCCGATGATGATATACTCGAATTTATAATAAAGATATACCCGTCGCATAATGGTGTGACAAAGGAAATTGACGGGTTAAAAAAGGGTGATGAGCTTATCATTACCAAACCATGGGGATCAATAGAATACAAAGGTGAAGGCGTATTCCTTGCCGGCGGAGCCGGTATAACACCTTTTATTTCAATACTGAGAGATCTTGAACGGTCCGATAAGCTTGGTGGAAATATGCTGATATTTGCCAATAATACCAGTAAGGATATTATCCTGGAGGATGAATTTAAAGATATGCTTGGCAAAGAAAAGTTCATTAATATACTGGCCGAGGAAGAATCTGAAAAATATCATCATGGCTTAATAAGTAAGGAGTTCCTTGAAGAACAGGTAAACAACTTTGAAAGGATGTTTTATTTGTGCGGTCCGCCGCCAATGATGAAAGCAGTGGAGAAACACCTCGATAGTCTGGATGTAGATAAGGGGTCCATTGTGAAAGAGGAATTCTGATCCGTGTATGGCTGCCAGCATTAACTTTTTTAATCAAAATTTCACAAAAGGAAATGATTAAAAAAGTTAGTGGGAGAGCGAAGCGCTTACAGAGTGAAGAAAATTTTTATTTTCTTCATTTATAGTAAAATAAAAATTTTTAAACAAATGAAACGAAAAATCAAATTCTTACTGGTGGGTGTTGTTACCCTGATTGCTATATCATGTAATCAGGACAAAATGCCCGTATCCCCTGAAGATGTGGGGATGTCCCCTGATACACTTGCCTGTGCCGGCGAAAGAATGCAATCATATATTGATGAAGCAAGGCTGGCAGGTATTGCGGTAAGGACTATAAAGAATGATATCATTGTGCATGATGGGCAATTCGGCTATGCTGATATTGAAAATGAAATTCCGATAAAAGATAATACCATCTACAGGATATTCTCAATGTCAAAGCCCGTTACAAGTGTGGCTTTAATGACACTTTATGAAGACGGTAAATTTGAGCTTGACGACAGGCTTTCACAATATATTCCAGAGTTTGGTGAGACACTGGTATACACCACCACCGAAGATGGATTTACATTTGAACCGCAGGAGAATGAGATTACAATAAGGCACCTGCTGACTCATACTTCCGGATTAACCTATGGATGGGAATCGGGGTCATATGTTGATTCATTGTACAGGGTTGCCGGAGTAGCTGATTGGGATGCCCCGATTGGTGAAAAGGTGAAACAGCTGGCCAAACTGCCATTGAAATTCCAGCCTGGCACAAAATGGGAATACGGACTGTCAATTGATGTTGCAGGTTACCTAATAGAGGTCTTATCGGGAATACCCCTGGACGATTTTCTTTCAAAAGAGGTCTTTGAACCCCTTAAGATGGAAGATACAGGATTTTATGTGCCCGAAGAGAAGCATTCGAGATTGGCCAGGCTGTATACGCGCAATGAAGAGGGTGAACTGATGAAACTCTCAGGAACTGCAGGTGTTACTGATGCAGAAGCTGATTTCAACGATATTTTCAAAAAGCCGGCTATACACTATTCAGGGGGAGGCGGACTGGTTTCAACGGTAGATGATTATGCAAGGTTCAGCAGGATGCTGCTCAATGGAGGTGAGCTGGAGGGAATAAGGATCCTTGAAGAGGCAACAGTGCAAATGATTATGTCTGACCAGCTACCCGGGGGGGTTGACTATAACAGGGCTTACGGCTACGGACTGGGAGGCCAGGTTGAACAGGAATCAGGTTCATACAGCTGGGGTGGCGCTGCTTCTACTAACTTCGTTGTCAATCCTTTGCAGGAATTAATTATACTGGCTTTTACACAATTTATGCCGAGTGATTATGCCTACTTTGGAGATTATGCAGGCATAGTAAACCGTGCCATTATTGAGGAGTAAATAAGACCAGTCGACCAGCCTTGTGTAGGAAATACTCAAAAACTGTGAAATAATACCACACCGGCCAGGAGTCCCGGGGTTCCTGGGTAATAATCTTTTTTCGGAAAGACTGTCTTACTACCTGTAAATCAGTCATAAAATCTCTTTTTCCCGGGCTAATCCGGGAATTATCAGCTTTGGAACACATTTAGTTACCATACAATTGGGATTGATTATCTGTGCAATCCCGTGAGAGATCCTGAAAATATATTATTTGGTAGAATCATTAAAACACGGTAAAATGCCGCTTAACAATAAGAATATCGCAGAGAAGCTGGAAGAAATTGCCGGCCTACTGGAGATCAAGGGAGAGAACAGGTTCAGGGTAAGATCATACAGGGATGCTGCAAGGGTAATCTCCGGCATGTCTGAAGATCTTGGTGCAATGGTAGATGCTGAAGGCAAGCTCCAGGATATACCCGGGATAGGTGAAAGCATTGCTGAAAAAATAAAGGAGATAATAAAAACGGGTAAGCTGAAACAGCTTGAGAAGCTTAAAAAGAAGATACCCGAATCCTTACTGGATGTAATGGCTCTTGAACAGATGGGACCCCAGCGAACAAAAAGCCTCTACGAAGAGCTGGGTGTGGAAAGCATAGAAGACCTGAAAAAAGCCGCACAGGAAGGTAAAATTGATGATGTAAGCGGATTTGGTCCAAAAATGTCCGAAACAATACTGGAAGCTATTGAGGATTACGAGCAAATGGATCATGTGGGGAGGTTCAGGTTGAAAGAAGTGGAAGACAGGATAGAATCGCTGAGGGATTACCTGGGAAAGAAGCTTGATGATATAATTATTGCAGGCAGCTACAGGAGGAAGAAGGAAACAATTGGGGATATTGATGTGCTTGCAAGGAGTAAGAAACCCAAAAAGGCTATTGAACACTTTACTTCTTATGATGATGTTAGCCGGGTGCTGTCGAAGGGTGATACAAAGTCCTCGATTATCCTGAAGTCAGGCATGCGCGTTGACCTGAGGCTTATTGAGAAGAAATCTTACGGGGCCGCCATGATCTATTTTACCGGGTCAAAAGCTCATAATATAGAACTGAGAAAGATTGCCCGGGAGAAAAACATGAAGGTCAACGAATATGGTCTCTACAAGGGTAAAAAGCTTATTGCCTCAAAAACGGAAGAGGAGATATATAAGAAGCTTGATCTGCGTTATGTTGAACCTGAATTAAGGGAAAACAAAGGAGAGATAGAGGCAGCCCGTAAAAATAATCTTCCCGGGCTGGTAAAACAGGAAGACATCAAAGGGGATCTGCAGACCCATACAAATTACACTGATGGTATTTATTCAATGGAAGACATGGTAAAGGCCGCGGAAGATATGGGCTATGAGTATTATGCTATAAGCGATCATTCACAAAGGGTGAGCATGGCCGGTGGACTGGATGAAAAAAAACTGGCAGAGCAAATTGAAAAGATAGATGAACTGAACAGTAAAAATAAAAAACTTAAGATACTGAAAGCCATAGAAGTGGATATTCTTGAGGATGGATCACTTGATCTGTCTGATGACATACTTAAGGAGCTCGACCTGGTTGTGTGTGCAATTCATTATTACCAGAACCTGTCGAACAAAAAGCAAACAAAGAGAATCTTAAAGGCTATGGAGAATCCTTATTTCAATATCCTTGCACATCCTACGGGAAGAATTATTGGAAAAAGAAAGGGATATGACTTCGATCTTAAAAAAGTGATGAAAGAGGCCGTCGACAGTGGATGTTACCTGGAGATAAATGCTGCACCCGAGCGCCTTGACCTGAACGATGACAATGCCAGGATGGCTAAGGAGATGAACCTGAAACTGGCAATCTCAACAGATGCCCACAGCACAGACGAGTTGAAGAATATGGAATATGGCGTTAACCAGGCACGGCGTGGCTGGCTGGGGAAGGATGATGTTTTAAATACCCGCCCGTGGAAGGAGTTGAAAAAATTACTTGAGAGGAAATAAAAAAATCAAAACCAATGTCTTCAAACCCTTATAAGAAAACACCTTTCCCCGATTTCCGCGATATTGAAGAGATCAAAGAAAAAAGCGCAAAAAAAGAAATAGAACAGCTGCGTGATGCCATAGAGTATCATGACCACCGTTATTATATCGATAATGATCCGCTAATATCTGATAGCAGCTACGATGAATTATTCAAACGACTGCAGGAGCTTGAAAAACATTTCCCCCGTTTTGACAGCGAGCTGTCACCAACGCTCAGGACAGGCGCGCCACCGCTTGATCATCTCGGGAAGATAAGACATGCTGCCCCTATGCTCAGCCTCAGTTCATCCACAAAAGAAAAGGATGTGTCAGCTTTCATCAAAAATGTCGGTGAAAAGGCAGGTAAAGGAAAAGCTGAGTTTGTCCTCGAGCCAAAGTTTGACGGACTATCTGTAGAGATAGCATATGAAGACGGAAAATTAAGTTATGGTGCAACAAGGGGTGATGGTCAGACGGGTGAGGATATAACAGAAAATGTAAAAACAATAAAAGCCGTTCCCCTGAAACTGAGGCAGAACACTGATTTTCCTTCAAAACTGCACCTGAGGGGCGAAATTTTCCTGGGCAAAGAAGCCTTCCAGGCCCTGAATAAAGAAAGGATGGAAAACGGGAAGGAAGCCTTTGCAAACCCAAGGAATGCGGCCGCGGGAATAGTGAGGCAGCTTGATCCAAAAAAAGTAGCCGGTACCGGCCTGGATATATATTTCTTTGAAATAATCGCCGGTGATGACGGTAATTTTAAAAGCCACCATGATATGCTCCGGCATTTTCCGGGATGGGGACTGAAAACCTGTGAACTGAACCGTAAAGCCGGCAGCTTTGATGAGATCAGGGAATACCACCAGGAAATGGCCGACAAACTGGAAGACCTGGAGTATGAGATTGACGGTGTGGTGATAAAGCTTGATGACAGGAAGCTGAGGGAAGACATGGGTACGAGGCAGAACAACCCGCGATGGGCTTACGCCTGGAAATTTGAGCCAAAAAAAGAAATATCAACAGTCAGGGATATTATTGTGCAGGTGGGACGAACAGGAATACTGACACCGGTGGTCTTACTCGAGCCGGTTGATGTGGGTGGAGTTACTGTCAGCAGGGCCACCCTGCATAATGCCGGCATGGTAAAGAAAAAAGATATTCGGAAGGGAGACAAAGTAAAAGTGATACGGGCCGGTGATGTTATACCTGAAATAGCCGAACGTATTAAAACAAAAGGCAAAAAACGTGAAAAGCCTTTTAAGATGCCCGGCAACTGTCCTTCATGCGGAACAGAGGCTGTTAAAGAGGGTGCTTATATCCTGTGCCCTGCAGGATTGTCCTGCCCGGCCCAGCTCAAAGGGAGAATGATACATTTTGCATCACAGGGAGGCATGGATATCAGGCACCTGGGAGAAAAAACTATTGTACAACTACTTGAAAAAGAATTTGTTGACAGTGTCTCCGGACTGTACAGGCTTAAGAAGGATGACCTGGAGAAACTTGAAGGCTTCGGAGATAAATCGGCGGAAAAGCTGCATAAGTCAATAAACAAATCAAAAGATGTAAGCCTGGCAGATTTTATATATGCACTGGGGATCAGGCACACGGGCAAACGTACGGCCAACATCCTTGCAGATAAATTTGGATCACTCGAAGGAATCAGGGATGCCTCTTATGATGAGCTGGTGAATATAAGTGATATAGGCCCTGAGACAGCCGAAAGTATCAGTCATTTTTTTGATAATGAAACCAATAATAAAATTCTTGATGAATTAATTGGCCACGGTATTGATGTCCACCATGAAAAGAAAAAGAAATCGGCTAAGCTGGAAGGAAAGGTTTTTGTGCTGACGGGTGAACTGGAGAACCTCACCAGGGAGGAAGCGAAAAACAGGATTACTTCCCTGGGAGGAAAGGCAACTTCCAGTGTTAGCAGCAATACCGACTACGTTGTAGTCGGTAAAGACCCCGGGCAGAAGAGAGAAGATGCAGAAGAGCATGAGCTTGAAATCCTTAATGAAAAGGAGTTCCTGGAAATGCTTGAAGAGTAATAACACTCCTGCCTTTGAAGTATTAATTCTTGCCTTTATGCTTATTCATTTATTGTTTATGCCGGTTTTTTGCGGAAGTGGTAGTTGAGACCGACAATCTCGATGGCCTTAATGATACATTCATTAAGCGGAAACTGTTGCAGTGAAAGGTTAGGGTCTATTGCAAAGAGCCTCATATAGTATTCACTTTTACAGGCTGTAAAGTCATAATATTGATCCTCTGTTCGGTGGCTTCAAGTATTGACCTGAGCATACCTGCATAGTCCATTTGTTTTATTGCTGACATTTTTGCCAGGTGACCATCCCAGCACCACCCGGGGTTCGGATTTACTTCAAGCAGCCTGGGCGATCCCTGTGAATCAAGGCGCCAGTCGAACCTGACATAATCACGGCATTCCAGTCTTTCAGAAAGCCTCAGGCACCATTCAATTATCTGCTTCGTGGTGCGTGGATCCAGCTTTGCCTCAATTGAGCGCAGCAGGTTGAAATAGGGGGATTCCTGCATCCATTTGGCTTCGTACCCGCATATCCTGGGAAGGTCATCAGGTAAAAGGGAGTAGTCTTCTTCAATTATAGGAAGTACATTATATGATTCAGGGGGATTACCTATAATACCAAGGGTGAGGTCTTTTCCCGTAAGGAACTCTTCAACAAGAATGGGTTTATCATAACCCAGCTTCTCCCTGGTGAGTATTATGGCATTATTCAGCTGCTCAATATTATATGCCACACTGTCCTGTGTGATCCCAAAGCTTGAATCGCCAAAGTTGGGCTTGGCTATTACGGGGAAACCTATATTCATCTCGAAGATATTGTCTTCAGGCTTAATATAGAATGCATTGGCCACGGGTATATCCATCTCCTTGGCTATACCCCTGATAAGTGACTTGTCGTAGCAATAAGCGAGGCACTGTGGATTGGATCCCGAATAGGGGATTTTCATCATCTCGAGCAATGCAGGCACATGCAACTCGCTCCTGGGATCGTTATTAAACCCTTCATCACACAGGTTAAGTGCAAAATCGACCTGGGGCTTCAGCCTGACAAGGCTGCTGATAAGTGTGTCGTGATTAAAAAGGTAGGTGAACCTGTAATTATGCAGCGAGCTGAGTGCTATCTTAAGCTGATCGAGTGTATTGTAATCATCCTCATCAAAAACAGTATCCGGTTTTATAATATCCTTCTTTGAGGGATCGCCCAGGATCACCACCACGTTTTTTGCACCTGCTATTCTTTGTTTAACGGGCGACCATGTTTTTATAGCTTCAGCGCTCATTATTATTCGGCGCTCCATCATACCAAGGTCCTGGTTGCGCTCCGACCCTGTTCTGTACTCATCATGGATGTTTATATTCCTGAAGCCCGATTTATGGAGGATCTCCTGCAGATTCTCCCTGGTATACAGTCTCTCAGCATAGAACTGGTCAACAATGACACCCTTATTAATATTGGATATAACCTCGCGTGATATCAGTCGCTGCTTATCGCCGGCCAGTGAACGTTCACGGCAGACAAAATGGTTTTTATCGAGCCATTCCCAGCTCCTGGGATTAAAATTATTCCTCAGGTAATTGCCATCGGCTACGTCAATAAGGAATTTACCCTGTGGCTTGAGTATTCTCAGCACTTCTTTCAGTATCTTGATATCATCATCCATACTTTCAAAATAGCCGAAGCTGTTGCCCAGTATCATAACAACATCAAAAGTGTCGGTTGCATATGGGAGCTTACGGGCATCGCCTTCCCTGAAAATCACCGGTAGCCCTTCGTTCTGGTTTGCCTGCTTTGCTTTATTAATGAGGTAATGTGAGCGGTCGAGCCCGTAAACATTTGTGAATCCCCTGCGTGCCAGCTCCAGTGAATGCCTTCCCTGGCCGCATGCCAGATCAAGAATAACCTGGTCATCTGACAGGTTCAGAATGCCAGTGAACATGTCAAGCTCATAGGCTGTAATGCTTTTATCTTCTACAACATCGGCATCTGTCTTAAGGTACATTGAGTTAAATATCCTGCGCCACCAGTCAGGCTTAAGATACTCCTCGAGGTTGCTTACCGGTCCGAGCGAAGGGCTGACGGGTTTATGATTTTTTTTTGTCTTAACTGTCTGTCCGTGTGTATTTCTCATCAGTGATTTGCTTTGTAAATAAATTTTTATGCTAATCTTCCATTTAAGTAATAATAAGCAGGGAAATGATCATTGCGGATATTATCAGAATGGCGATAAACAGGGCGATATTATTGCCTTTGCGCTGCTTTTTTAAATCTTCGCTTATCATCTCAATATGGGTTTAATTTTAAATTAAGACGTTGGAATATGTGCAGGTAACAGCAGTTAGGGGGTTATTTATGTTACAAATTGTTTTATTCACGTCATAAAATAAAATCACATGCACCCGTCAGAAAATCTATGTTATGATTAACATTTTAATAATCAGCTAAAAATGCAAAATAAGAGGAGAGAAAACAGTATAGGCAATAAGCTTAAGTCGCATTATTCTTTTTTAGAAATTATGACAGCCTATGACCTTTCCAGGCGAAGATTGCCGTTAATGGAAATTCAGAGTTCCCGGAGCGGACCTCTGATTGTACTTACTGCGTGTATGCACGGCGATGAAACAGGAGGGACGGTTGTAGTGCATGAGCTGTTCAGGATATTAAAACGCAGCCTTAAGTGTGGTAGCGTAATGGCTTTACCTATACTCAATCCTTTCGGATTTGAAGTTACCAGCAGAAGAATAAGCATAAGCAACGAAGATCTGAACCGGTCGTTCCCCGGTAATATGAATGGATCACTTGCCCAGAGGATAGCCGCCATTGTGATGGATACAATTATTAAAAGGAAACCTTGCCTTGTCCTTGACCTTCATAATGACTGGAATAAGTCGATACCCTATACTTTGATAGATAATATAGACGATCCTGTGAGACTGGCAAAGCTCCATAGGTTTGCGAAGATTTTGAAACTGCCTGCCATACAGGAATCGGAAAGGATAAGAACATCATTCACCTACTGTTTGAATGATAGTGGCATTCCCGCTTTGACACTTGAGCTGGGAGAGTCATTGATCATTAATGAGAAGAATGTAGTATATGGCATTAATGCAGTGCTAAACATACTATCAACATTTGAAATGCTTGATTACAGGGATGATCTGCCTGGTTTTGATCCGGCACCGGAGGTAAAGAACACCATACTGGGCTATTCGGGTGGTCCGGTTTGTTCAAAAAGTGGTATAATAAGGTTTTCCAGGAAGCCCGGTGAACTTGTAAAAAAAGGAGACCGGTTGGCAAGGGTTTATAATGCCTTCGGCAGGTTAACGGAAACAATTACAGCTACCCGGCCTGGAATAATACTTGGCCACAATGACTATGCCCTCGCTTATCCAGGATCCCCGGTAATGGCCTTCGGTCTTTTATAGTAAATTTTAATCCCCTGTCTTTTTTTAATTCCTCTCCTTAAGATAACTTTGTAATAACGTAAGAGAGAGAAATGAGATCTGACAAGAGGTATACGCTGGACGATAAGGATATCATAAAGAAAATCCTGGAAGAGAACGAACCGGGATATTTTGATGTTCTTTATAAGAGGTATTTTCCAAAGGTGCTGGATAAGTGTTACAGTATTGTAAAAAACAGGAATCTTGCTGAAGAACTGGCAGGGGATATTATGTGCAATACCTATGAAAAACTGACTTCTTTTAAAGGGATGTCTTCTTTTTCATCCTGGCTGTACTCAATTACCTATAATCACTGTATAGATTACCTGCGCAAGAAAAACAAACTGCATTATCCCAGCTGGAACAGGGACAATGAGATACCGGAGATAATAGATGATCCGGATGAGAGAATAGACAGCATCAATCCTGAAAACCTGATGCTGGTACTTGATCTTATTCACCCGGAAGAAAAAGCCTTATTGCTTATGAAGTACCAGGATAACTTATCGATTAAACAGATAAGTGCAGCACTCAGGATAAGTGAGGATGCTGTGAAGATGCGATTGAAAAGAGCACGAACGAGGGTATTGTATTTATACAGTATGAAATTTATGAAAGATGCTTAATTGTTACCTGTTTGTATTTTTTCGTCTCTATAATAAAGAGAACATGCTATGGAAGATTTTGTAAGGAAAGTAATAAATGGGGACGGATGCATTCCTCCACAGGTATGCAGGGATGCATTTGAAAGTAAATTCCGTACTGCCATCAGTGTTGAGTGGTATTCCAGGGATGGGAACTTTGAGGCAATTTTCTATAAGAGCCAGCTTGAGCATGTGGCGGTATTCAGTCCGTCCGGGGTGTTATCAGAATACAAGCTTATGCTGCAGCCGGATTACCTGCCTGTCAAAATCACTGATATTGTTAAAAAGAGAGGTGAAATAATGAGTGCCGTTTTACGAAACAGGGGTAATGCCCTTGAATATGAGCTTATAGTAATGGACAGTGATATGGCACGGAGCCTCCTCTTATTCTCCGAGCAGGGTAAAATACTATCCATCAAAGAATTATAATATATCCGACCGTTTATTTTTTTTCCTTCTTCTGAAGGCCTTATCGGTAAGTTATCACTCATTCCTTTCAACCGGCATATCCATTTTAAGCCATTCTTCTTTGCCACCCGGGTAATATCTGACATTTTCATATCCCATATCCAGCAGTTTTTCAGCTGCTATTCTGCTTACCGGGCATTCATAATCAATGCTGTAAATAATAACCGGCGTTTTCCTGTCAACTTTTTTGAGAATTTCTTTTTCCAGGTTTTTAACCGGCACATTGATGGCATTCTTGATATGGACTTTATTATATGCTTCGGGTTCGAGAACATCGATTATCACTGCACTACTCTCAACAAGAGCATTCACCACTTCTGTTATTTTAGCTTTTTTTGCCATCTTATTCTGAGTTTTAGCTCCTAGCCTGGCTTAATATTCAGAGCTTGTTAATAATATATTTGATCACATTCATTTGTTGTACTCATTTTCATCGGCCCTCACCAGCTCATTCAAAAAATTACAGGCTTCTTCAAACGACTCCAGGTTATATTTAGCAAATGTTTTGCTCAGGCCTACTTTTATGCTTATTGTTTTATCCGGCAGTTCATGGAAGAGATATTCGTCAATATAATCATCTCCCAGGGCAAGTATAAAATCATATTTATGCTTCTGAAGGTATCTTGCGGCAGC
>JBNJHQ010000080.1:0-11535 GCA_051748705.1 Bacteroidota bacterium
ACTGTGATATCATATATCCCGAAACAGAAATACCGTATTGTCAACGGCAAAAAATCCATGGTCGGTTCGGATTACATAACCTACAAATTATACTATGACCACGGTATAAACATCACAGGTGACAATCAGTACAATCATTTTGACCACATTCAGTTTGAAGCAAACCAGAACCGTTCAATTGGTGCTTTCAATGAGTACTCGTGGAGGTTCAGGGCAGGCACTTACCTGAAAAATGACAGATTACCCTTCCAGGATTTCAAACACTTCAATATACAATCGCTGCCCCTGCTCATACGCAATCACCAGGATGTATTTATGCTGCCTGATTATTATAGTCTTGCCACCCCTGAATACTACCTGGAGGCACACTTCAGGTATACCACCCCTTACCTGCTCCTCAAACTGCTGCCTTTCCTGAGCAACAGCCTCATGAGAGAGAACCTGAGCCTGGCCTATATGTACAGTCCGCACACCGGGAATTATTATGAACTGGGCTATGGCCTCAGCGAAGTTTTCCTCCTGGGTAAGATAGGGGTTTTTGTTGGCTTTGAGGACCTGGAGTATAAGTCTGCAGGCTTGAGATTTACCTTTATTCTGAGGTAGTCCCCTCAGCCAGCTCATCATCCCTGAAGGAATCGGGCATCTCCTTCCTGGCTTTGACACCCAGCTCTTTGAGGTGACCTACCCTGTTTATCAGGTTTCCTCTTCCTGTGAGCTTCATCACAGTGTCGTCATATTGCTTTTGCGTTTCATTGAGCTTCTTTCCCAGCTTTTCCAGTCTTTCAAGAAGGAGAACAAAATCATCATACAGTGCTCCGCCCTGTCGCGCTATCTCAATAACGTTCCTGCTCTGGTATTCCTGTTTCCAGATGCTCTCCACCATTTTAAGTGCAGCGATGAGGTTGGTGGGGCTCATAAGAAGCACACGCTTTTCATAGGAATCGGACCATAGCCGGTTATCAGCCTGCAGTGCCAGGAAATATGCCGGTTCCACCGGCATGAACATCATCACAAAGTCAACAGTGTCAAGCTTATATTCATCCTGGTAATCTTTTGCAGCCAGCTTGTTCAGATGAGTCCTTACCGATTGCAGGTGGGCCTTCAGTGCCTGCTCCTTCCCGGCCTCACTTTCCGCATTCACATATTGTTCATAAGCTACCAGGGAAACCTTTGCATCAATAATTATACTGCGGTTCCCGGGATACTTCACAATGATATCTGGCTGCAGCCTTCCTCCCTCTCCGCCAATATACGATTCCTGGACAAAAAACTCCCTGTCCCTGACAAGTCCTGATTTCTCAAGTATGCTTTCAAGTATCATTTCGCCCCAGTTACCCCTGGCTTTTGAGTCGCCCTTAAGTGCCCTGGTAAGGGCGTTAGCCTCATCACTTATCCTGGTGTTCAGTTTTTCCAGCTCAGCTATTTTTGTCATCAGCGAGGCACGGTCTTTACTGCTCTCCAGCCTGGTCCTTTCCACCTTTTCCCTGAAATCCTTCAGGTTCTCATTGAAAGGTTTCAAAATATTATCCAGCTTCTCCGCATTCTCCCTGGTAAACCTCCTGCTTTTCTCCTCCATTATCTCATCGGCCAGCAGCCTGAATTCCTTTTTCATCCTTTCCTGTATCTCCTCCAGTTCTTTTTTCTGATCACGGAGTTTTTCACCCAGCGCCTCAATATTGGCATCCCTTGATGCCACCATTCCTGTAAGCCTGCGTATTTCACCCTCTTTCTCGCCCAGTTCATTTTTAGAAGCGGATATTGTATTTTTCAGGTCATCTATGTGCGTCCCTTCGGTGGCACGTGCAGTTTTTCTCCTGAGTACCTGTATAATGACCATTAAAAGGATGCCGGCAGCCAGTCCTGAAAGGAATAAAATACTATTTTCAAGCATATATTTAAATTTTTAGTCTGTTCCCTGCTACATTATCTCGTCGTCCGAACCATTTTCAGTACCCAGGCTGTTACCGTTATAAGGCAGGTCTGAATTCATTTTCGAGCTCACGGTAAATGACTCAGATATGTTCTGTGATGCAATAGCATCATAATCAAGATCCTCAAGGTCAATAAACTGGGCTCTTTCCTCCCGGAACCTCAATAATACATCATCCACAGGACCGTTCCTGTTTTTCGCCAGTATAATTTCAGCTATACCTTTTGATGGCATATCGTTATCGAGGGTGGTGAACCCATATTTTTCAGGCCGGTGGATAAAGAGCACCATATCAGCATCCTGCTCTATTGCTCCCGATTCCCTGAGGTCGGACAGTTGCGGTCTTTTATTTCCACCCCTTACCTCTACCGAACGGTTGAGCTGGCTCAGTGCAATAATGGGCACATTCAATTCTTTTGAAATACTTTTAAGTGAGCGGGAAATACTTGATACTTCCTGTTCACGGCTCCCCGCCTCCCTGGGACCGGTCATCAGCTGCAGGTAATCAACTATTGCAATATCCAGCTTATGCTGGGCCGTCAGGCGCCTGCACTTTGCACGCAGTTCAAAAACCGATATGGCAGGGGTGTCATCGATAAAAATACTGGCATCCTCCAGCGTTTTTATTTTGCTCTCAAGTTGCTTCCACTCATCTTCTTTCAGGCGTCCGTTCTTAATCCTGTTTGAAGGCAGTTCCGTTTCGGCAACAATAAGCCGGTTAACCAGCTGAACGGCTGACATCTCCAGGGAAAAAACAGCCACTGATTTTTTGTGGTCCACCGCCATATTCCTGGCCATGGAAAGAGCAAAGGCTGTCTTCCCCATCGACGGCCTTGCAGCTACTATGACCAGATCAGATCTCTGCCAGCCCGATGTAAGCCTGTCCAGCTTGGTAAAGCCTGAAGGCACACCTATCAGTGCATCTTCCCTCTTGCTTGCTTCCTCAATCTCGTGAACGGCTTCCTTAAGGACAATATTCAGCGGAGATACTTCCCTTTTGATATTGCCCTCCGCAATCTGGAAGAGTTCATTCTCAGAAAAATCGAGCAACTCATTTATATCGTTGGAGTCATCAAAGGCACGTCCCTGTATTTCAGATGTAACCCTTATCAGTTCCCGCTGTATGAATTTTTGCGCAACTATCTTGGCATGAAACTCAACATGGGCCGCGGAAACCACTTTTGATGTCAGCTGTGTAAGGTATACCGGGCCTCCTATATTATCAAGCTCATCGTTCGACCTGAGTTCCTCTGTTACCGTGTAAAGGTCAACAGGCAATTCCCTCAGGTTAAGAGAAATAATGGCTGCATATATCTTTTGATGAACATCCTTATAGAAGCTCTCCGGTTTAAGAATGTCAATAACCGTTATTATTGCCTCTTTCTCGAGCATTATCGCACCCAGAACCGCCTCTTCCATATCTATTGCCTGGGGAGGAACCCTTCCCATCTCGGGTAAAGAAGCTGAAACCGGCCTCGCCTTGTTTTTCTTGTCAGCCATATAAATCTGTTTATCTGGTTGTTACACTTATCGTAGAGTGATGGTCAAAAACCGCACTAAAGTTAGAAAATAGAAAATGTCTACCCAGTAAGCCCGGGATAATATTACAAACATTTTATGTTGATATCTTGTTGAAACACCAGGGTTGGAACAGGACCATGGTTTGAAGTGTTTTGATGCATGAAATTTGATTGTTGCCGGGGCTGAAAGGTAAACACATATTTTTTTGTAATTTGCGTTCAAATCAGGAGGACAGCAATGACATTTTTCCCTAATGCTAAAATCAATATTGGATTATACATTACCGGTAAAAGGGATGACGGCTATCATAATATAGAATCCCTGTTTTACCCCGTTGGTTTACGCGATGCCATTGAATTTGTGACCGGAGAACCGGGTAGTGATGATGAGTTAAATATGAGCGGGTTTGATACTGACTGCGATATGGGAGATAACCTGGTGATAAAAGCCCTGAGGCTGATGAGGAAGGATTTCAATCTGCCTCCTTTGAAAATACACCTCCACAAGGCAATACCTCCCGGGTCGGGACTGGGAGGAGGCTCCTCCGATGCAGCTTTCATGCTAAGGTACCTTAACAGGCATTTCAGACTTGAGGCTGATGAGGAGGAACTGACCCGGATGGCTTTGCAGCTTGGCAGCGATTGTGCCTTTTTCATTAATAACAGGCCCTCCTTTATCAGCGGTCGCGGGGAGGTGATCAGGGATAGCGCTCTGAACCTTGCAGGTAAGTATTTATTGCTCGTTTACCCGGGCATTAATATAAACACAGCTGAAGCTTACAGGATGGTTAAGCCTATAAACCTGGACCCGGGGCTGGAAGAGAAAATAAGAATGCCTGCAGGCTCGTGGAAGAGCAGCATCAGGAATGACTTCCAGGATGCCATAATACAGAAACACCCGCTGATAGGTACTATTATAGAAGATATTTACGCTTCGGGTGCACTGTACAGTTCATTGAGCGGAAGCGGATCTGCCGTATACGGAATATATGATGGCATTCCTCCCGCCAGGCTTGAAGGCCATAAATTATGGACCTGGAGAGGAGCGCTGTAGGGTAATTACCCGGATTTGAATTCGATAAGCAGTTTTCCCTTTGACACTTTCTCATTTTCCTTTACATCAATATGCTTCACCACACCTGTGACCGGACTTTTTATCCTGTTCTTCATCTTCATTGCCTCCAGCACAAGTACCTCATCTCCCTTTTTCACCCTGGCACCCTTCTTAACCAAAATTTCAATAATTGTTCCGGGGATAAAACTCAACAACCTGGATTTATCGTGCGGGACATAGACCTTCCGGTTCCTGAACTTACTGCTCAGCCTGGTGGTGTATTCTGAATAATTGATATTAAGCTTTTCCAGCTTCTTATTCTTGTTTTCCATCTGTCGGTACTGTTAATTAAGCATGGGCTATTAAAATGGAGGTATCCCATGTTTTTTATAGGGCAGTGATACGGATTTATTATCTGAAACCTCGATCGCATGGATAAGCAATCTCCTGGTTTCGCATGGTTCAATCACAGCATCAACATAGCCTTTGGCAGCTGCCACATACGGATTGGCGAACTTCGTCTTGTATTCTTCCACCTTGGCCTTTCGTGTGGCCTCAGGATCGTCGGAAGCCATTATCTCCTTTCTGAAAATAATATTTGCAGCACCTTCAGGGCCCATCACAGCAATTTCAGCCCCGGGCCATGCAAAGACGAAATCTGCCCTCAGATGCCTGGAGCCCATAGCTATGTATCCTCCGCCGTATGCCTTTCTTAATATTACAGTGATCTTTGGAACGGTAGCCTCACTGTATGCATAGAGCACTTTGGCTCCGTGCCTTATTACACCCGCATGTTCCTGGTCAACTCCCGGGAGATAACCGGGCAGGTCAACAAAGGTTATGATCGGAATATTGAAAGCATCACAATAGCGGATAAAACGGGCAGCCTTGTTAGATGAATCAACGTCAAGCACTCCTGCCAGCTCGATTGGCTGGTTTGCCACAAAACCAACTGTAGCTCCGTTTATCCTTCCAAAGCCAATCACAATATTCTTTGCCCAGTGTCTCTGTATCTCAAAAAATTCAGATTTGTCAGTTACACTTCTTATTACATCTTTCACATCATAGGGCAAAGTGGGGTCGGAAGGAACAATATTGTCTATCTTGCATTCTGTAGAGGGCTCGGCAGGTTCCATATTCCTGGCTTTCCTTTGATTATTCCATGGTATATAGCTGACCAGCTCCTTGATTTTGGCAAAGCATTCATCTTCAGTCTCCGCATAAAAATGCGCATTACCAGTGATTTCAGCATGCACTTTTGCCCCACCCAGATCTTCCATTGAGATTTCTTCACCCAGCACGGTCTTTATAACTTCAGGGCCGGTGATAAACATTTTTGAAATATTCTGCACAACAAAAACAAAATCGGTGAGTGCAGGTGAATACACTGCTCCGCCGGCACACGGACCAAGAATGACTGATATCTGGGGGATAACGCCACTTGACAGGGTATTACGGAAGAATATCTCGCCATAACCTGCAAGTGAATTCACTCCTTCCTGTATCCTGGCACCTCCTGAATCGTTGATACCTATCAGTGGAATTCTCATCTTCAGGGCATGATCCATGATCTTTGTTATCTTCCTTGAGTGCATCAGTCCAAGGGATCCCCCGGCCACAGTAAAATCCTGGGCAAAAATGGCTATGGGCGCCCCCTCTATCGTTCCCGTCCCTATTATAACACCATCGCTGGGCAGACTTTTTTTGTCCATGTCAAAATCGCGCGCCTCATGCTCCACGAACATATCATACTCGCTGAATGAACCTTCATCAAGAAGAATCATTATCCTCTCCCTGGCGGTTCCCTTACCCATTGCTTTCTGTTTCTGAATTGCTTTTTCTCCTCCCCCCAGGAGTATTCGTTTGCGTCTTTCCTGGAGTTCACGGATCTTCTGATCTATAGGCATAATGAAAAGTATTTGTTATTACCCTGTATATATGTTAATTAAGCCCTCTAATCCTTCTTTTGAGCATACAACATTAATAAAATCATATGAATAAATAAAGAGCAGCTATGATTTTTTTTCGAACGAACATGGATATTATAAAAATAAGACTATCTATAACCTTGTATATTAAAGTATTGGCATGTACTTTTTTTCGACCATCAATTATTTAGGGGCTCTCCTGTAAAGTAATACTGCTATGCTCAGGTAGATGATATTGGGCAGCCACATGGCCAGCATGGGGTTCAGGTTACCTGTCAGGGAAAACTGGGTGGCAAATTGCATGAAGAATATATATGAGAAACTCAGAGCCAGGCCGAAACCAATCTGTACACCGATACCTCCCCTCACTTTCTTTGATGACAGGGAAACGCCTATCAGTGTAAGTATAAAAACAGCGAAAGGATTTGCAAGGCGTTTGTGCTTTTCATTCAGACACAATAGCACTTCCTCCGAACCCTGCAGTCTCAGCAAATCAATATAATCGTTCAGCTCAAAGAGGTTCATGGTTACAACAAAGTCCTCTCCCCTCTCAAAATCCTCCGGAGTAATGGTCAGTGTGGTGTCAATCCGTCTACCCCTCCTGATTGTTTCCTGTCCATCAACAATATCCCTTATAACATAGTTCCTGGCACTCCATTTATTTATAGTTGAGTCCCATGAAATATGTGTGGCCATCAGTTTGGAAACAAGCTGACCGTCCTCATTAAAGCGTTCCAGGCTGAATTCTGTACCAATCTGGGCTGTTGAGCGGTAGGTCTCCATAAAGGCGTAGACGTTTGGATAGACCTGCCTGTGTATGTTCCTGGTCATAAAGTGGGAGCTGCGTCCCCTGTAGTACCTGTCCTCAAACTCAATTCTTTTCTTATTTGAGTGGGGTATCACAAAATTAGTCAGGAGAAAGGTCAGTACGGCAATAAGCAGTGATGAATAAAAATAGGGCAGCATCATTCTCCTGAAACTGACACCGCTGCTGAGAATGGCTATGATCTCTGTATCAAAGGCCATCTTTGATGTAAAGAAGATCACCGAGATAAAGGTAAACAGGGGGGCAAAAAGGGTGGCAAAGTAAGGGACAAAATTTAAATAGTAATCAAAGATGACTGCTTTCAGCGGGGCTTCCTTCTCAAGAAAATCATCAATTTTCTCTGAGAAGTCAAATATAATTGCCACACCCATAATAAGTACCAGTGCCAGGAAGAATGTTCCCAGGAACTTCTTCATTATATAAACATCCAGTGTCTTTTTTTCAATCTTCATCAGATTCTTTGTGCCAGTGCAACTGTCATTTTATTTTTCCAGCTTCGATATTCACCTTTCTCAATCTGCTTTCTCGCTTCATCTACGAGCCACAAATAAAAGGCCAGATTATGTATGCTGGCTATCTGGGCTCCCAGCATTTCTCCTGAAATTATTAAATGGCGGAGATATGCTTTTGAATAATAACGGCTTACATCAGAAGGACCATCCCTGTCAATTTGAGAAAAATCATCTGCCCATTTTTTATTTCTGATATTTATTATCCCTTCCCTGGTAAACAGCATGCCGTTACGACCGTTTCTTGTGGGCATCACACAATCAAACATATCAACGCCGAGATCTATTGCTTCCAGGATATTCACCGGTGTACCCACTCCCATAAGGTAACGTGGTTTATCATCCGGCAGTATGCCATTAACGATATCCAGCATTTCATACATTATCCCGGCAGGCTCGCCCACCGATAAGCCTCCTATTGCATTACCGGGCATATTCCTGGCTGCTATGTATTCAGCCGAGTGCTTCCTGAGATCACCGTATACACTTCCCTGTACTATAGGGAATAGCGCCTGGCGGTGACCGTAAAGCTGCCCTGTCGAATTGAACCTCTCAAGCGCCCTGTCAAGCCACCTGTGAGTGAGCATCATGGAATCCCGTGCATAGTCGTAATCACAGGGATAGGGCGTACACTCGTCAAATGCCATGATAATATCAGCACCGATTATTCTCTGTATGTCAACTACCGATTCGGGGGAAAATATATGTGCTGAGCCGTCAATATGAGACCTGAACATGGCCCCTTCCTCTTTCAGCTGCCTGTTCTCAGACAGGGAAAAAACCTGGTAACCCCCGCTATCCGTTAAGAGAGCCCTGTCCCAGTTCATAAATTTATGCAGCCCCCCCGCTTCCCGGAGTATATCAGTCCCGGGCCGTAAATAAAGATGGTAGGTATTGCCCAGGATAATCCCTGCCTTAACCTGTTCTTTCAGATCTCTCTGCAATACTCCCTTAACGGTTCCTGCTGTACCTACCGGCATGAAAACCGGGGTGTTAATTATTCCATGATCAGTATGGAGAATGCCAGTTCTCGCCCCTGAATACAGATCCTTTTTCTGAATCTCGAACACCAGTAATAGTCATTTATTTGATTGCACAAATGTAGTGCTAAGATACTGTCTTTGAAAATTAAGGATAAAAAAAGATCATTATTAATAATTCGCTTTGCAGGATTCAGTAAACTTATTAATATTACCGGCATAAAAATATAATTCGATGTCAGAGCTTCATCTTACCGTCCCCGTGGCTATCTTACTCGCTGTTTTTGCAGTATCAGTACTGCTCCAGTTAATATATTACCTGCTCTTCTACCTGCGGGTAGCTGCATACAGGCCTGAAGAAAAGAAAGAAAATAAGGAAGCTGTGTCAGTCATTATCTGCGCCCGAAACGAAGCAGAGAACCTTGAAGTTTTCCTCCCTGCAGTACTGGAGCAGGAATATGATGATTTTGAGGTAATAGTGGTGGATGACTGCTCTGACGACAACACAGAAGAAGTACTCGAAAAATATACAAGACAATACAGCAACCTGAAAGTCACCAGGATACATAAGGAGTCCAGTCTCAGGCACGGTAAGAAAATGGCCCTGTTTTTAGGCATCAAGGCTGCAAAAAATGAACTCCTGCTCCTTACCGATGCAGATTGCCAGCCGGTGTCATCAAAGTGGATAGCCGTTTTTGCATCACATTTTAATGATGCAACTGATTTCGTGCTTGGTTACGGAGCTTACCTCAGGGAAAAAGGCCTGCTTAACAAGTACATAAGGTATGATACCATGTTCGTTGCGATGCAGTACGCCGGGATGGCCATGGCAGGATTCCCATATATGGGTGTGGGCAGGAACCTTGCATACCGCAGATCACTTTTTATGAAAAATAAAGGCTTTGGTCCCAGTATCAACCTGCAGTCAGGCGACGATGACCTTTTCGTCAATAAGCTTGCAGGCAAGAAAAATACAGCCGTCAACCTCGATCCTAACTCTTTTACCCGCTCCATACCCTCGAAGACATGGAAGGAATTTCATAAACAGAAAACCAGGCACCTTTCTGCGGCTTCCCATTACAGGCTGTTTTCCAAAATTATCCTGACTGCAGAACCTCTTTCAAGGCTGCTGTTTTATTCACTTCTCATTGTCCTCTTCATTATAACAGGCTTATATACTATCCTTGCCATAGCTGCCGCAACAGTGATCATCTGCAAGCTGGTAATACTTGGTCTTGCACAAAAGAATTTGAACGAAAAGGATTTATTAGTAATTTCGCTGCTGTTTGATGTTATTTCTCCTTTTGTGAACGTTTATTTTTTACTGAACGTTGCTTTTAAAAGACACCAGTACTACGAATGGAAATAAAACCTGAACTTTCAGATAAGGCACAGTATGATCTAAGACTGGTGAATCTCGCCATTGATGGAGATGAGAGGGCCTATGCTGAATTGATGAACAGGTATCGCGATTCAATATACTATATGTTGCTGAAAATGGTCAACAACCCTTCCGATGCAGATGACCTTACCATTGAAGCCTTCGGAAAAGCATTCAAAAACATCCAGCTTTACACTCCGAACTTTGCCTTCAGCACATGGCTGTTCAGGATAGCAACAAACAATTGCATTGATTTTATCAGGAAGAAAAAGTCAGCTCCCACGGCTATAGACCAGCAGCAGGGCGAACAGGATGATCCTGCCTCAAACCTCCAGTCAGAGTTACCCGGGCCCGAAGAAGAAATGATGCAGAAACAGAAAATAAAGCACCTTAGCCACGTGGTAAGCCAGCTTAAACCCAAATACAGGCAGCTGATTGAGTTGAGATTCTATAAGGAATATTCCTACGAAGAAATTGCCAACGAGCTGAATCTCCCCCTGGGAACTGTCAAGGCCCAGATCTTCAGGGCAAAGGAATTGCTTTATAATATCCTGAACAAGACGGAAAATATATAGTGGACAAACTAATTGAAAAATATTTCTCTTCCCTGTACCCTGCCGGGAAAGATAAATTAATAAGGCTGGAAGCAATATATTCTGAATGGAACAGTAAGCTGAACCTTGTCTCCCGTAAGGATATGGATAACTTTCCACTGCATCATGTACTGCATTCATTGAGCATCAGCAGGTTTGTTGACTTTACCCCGGGCAGTCTTATCCTGGATGCCGGCACAGGCGGTGGATTGCCGGGTATCCCTCTGGCCATTGCTTTCCCCGAAGTGTCTTTTACCCTGGTTGATTCGGTAAGGAAAAAGATCAATGCAGTAAAAGAAATCAGTGCAACACTTGAGCTCAAAAATATCGATGCCAGGTGGTCAAGGATTGAAGAACTAAAGAACGGGTTTGATTTTGTTGTGAGCAGGGCAGTGGCACCTTTCCCCGCATTGATCCGCTTAAGTGCCGGGCTGATCAAAAGACGGTCAACAAACACACTGCCAAACGGCATTATAGCTCTCAAGGGAGGTGATCTTTCCGGGGAACTAAGTGAATGCCAGCGTTGCAGGATCATTAATATCAGCGATTTCTTCGACGAGGAATACTTCCGGGAAAAGAAAATCGTATATATGCCGCTTTAGGCATTGCCGGCAGCTTCCGTATGCTGACCGCTTCAGCTCTTCAGCCAGGTCCAGGATACAGGCCTCCGCCCGGTCGCCCGCCCGGAGATAGTAAAAAGCTGAAGAAAGCATGGTAAATTACTTTTTGTTTTTCAAAAATTATAATTACTTTTGCAGCTCAATCAAGCTAAGTAAGAAATAAGAAACTCATTATAAGATGAAAAGAACATTTC
>JBNJHQ010000081.1:0-11521 GCA_051748705.1 Bacteroidota bacterium
CCTTGACGTAATGAGCCTCAACATACGCTATGATAATCCTGGCGACGCTCCTAATGCCTGGCCCGACAGGAAAGACTTCATGCTTTCTTACCTGCAGGAGGAAGCACCCGACATACTGGGTCTGCAGGAAGCTCTCTGGCACCAGTACCACTATCTTGATTCGGCACTGGGCGATTATGAATCCATCGGTGTGGGCAGGAGTGATGGTGTGAGGGCAGGAGAGATGACGCCCGTTTTTTTCAGGCGCGACAGGTTTACCGCCCTTAACACTTCCACTTTCTGGTTATCGGAGACCCCCGCTGTTCCGGGCAGCAGGGGCTGGGGGGCAGTATTGCCAAGGATAGTTACCTGGGTTGAGCTGCAGGAGAATTCCTCCGGGATGCGATTTTTCTTTTTTAACACCCATTACAGCCACATGTCGGACTCGGCCAGGCTGATGAGCTCGGGGATACTGCTTCGCCAGGTGGAGGATATTGCAGGTGATATGCCCTTTGTTATCACGGGTGATTTCAATATGCTGCCGGACAGCCGTGCCTATGACAGGTTGACTGAAGGGGGCAGCGATGGGGCACTTATAATTGATTCTTACACCATCAGCGATAGTGAACCCTCAGGTCTCTCCTATACATTCAACGGTTTCAGGTATGAGGAAGGAAGGGGGAGGATAGATTATATTTTCGTTAGCAGGGGAGCAGCTGTGCTCAGCCACCAAACACAGGCGCCCAGGCAGGGAGAACTTTTCCTCTCGGACCACTGGCCGGTAAAGACAAGTGTAAAATTCAGCCCTTAATATCTTATGTTCATCTCCGGTATTTTTCTAAGTTATGAAATGCCTCACACCGTTTTGCGGTAGCGCCAGATGGACAGGGAGATAGTGCCTATGGCTATCAGTATGATACCCCTGAGATCCGGCAGGACATCGGCGAAACCTGATCCCTTGAGCATGAACATCCTGATTACCCTCATGAAGTAGGCAACGGGATTGATAAGGTTGAACTTCCGGGCCCAGCCGGGCATGCTCTCGGCAGGTGTGAAGATGCCGCTCATTAATATGAAGACCATCCATACAAAGAACACGACGAAGAGGTATTGCTGCTGGGTGGATGACATGGTCGACAGGAACAGTGCAAGGCCCAGGACGGCAGCAAGGTAAAAGCTTGCATACAGGAAGAGCAGGGCAACGCTGCCGTTAAGTGGTACACTGAAAACGAGCATACCCAGGGCAAGGCCAAAAGCCAGGTCAACCAGCCCGATTAGCAGGAAGGGTACCAGCTTAGCGGTGATAAACTGGTACTTCCTTATCGGTGTTACATTCAACTGCTCTATAGTCCCAATCTCCTTCTCCCTTACAACATTAAGCCCTGCCAGCAGGAGCCCGATAGCCGTGACAAGGATGACAAGTATACCCGGTAACATATAGTGTTTATAGTTCAATTCGGGATTGTACCAGAAGCGTGTTTCTGTATTAATGACTGACAACTGTGGTGGTCCTGATATAAGCATGTTTCCGGCAAGGAGTTCAGCATTATAATCATGCAGCACTGCCCTCATATATGCCCATGAAATCTGTGCCGAGCTTGCGTTGATTGCATTCACTTTGACCATCAGCTTTTGCTTTCCTTCCCTGATGACATTCCTGCCAAAGCCCTGCGGTATCTGCAGCACCATGTCACACCTGTCAGAATGCAGCATATTATCGGCTTCCTCCTCGCTGAAAGTGGTGTGTTTAAGCAGGAAAAATTCCGAACCCTGCAAGGCTGAGACCAGCTGCCTCGATTCTGATGACATATCCCTGTCCACAACGCAAAGCTCAATATTATTAATTTCGAAAGTAAGAGCTGGTACAAGGATAAGCATCTGCACTACGGGCATTCCAAATATTGCCCTGGACAGGAATTTATTCCTGAATATCTGTATAAACTCTTTCCTTATCAGGTATAATATTGTTTTCATCCTATTCCAGTCTCTTTTTGAATTTGAGTGTACTGATCATTATAAAGGCAAGGGTCATGATCAGGAGGACTAGGGTCTCTTTCCATACAAAGGAGAATCCGGTACCCTTTATCATAATATTTTTCACTATTGTGACAAACCAGGTTGGTGGGATAATCATGCTTAACCACCTGTAAAATCCGGGCATATATTCAACAGGGAAGATAAAACCCGACAGTATGATAGTTGGTAGTGCAAGTCCGACAAGGGAAATGAACATTGCCTGCTGCATTGTTTTTGACATGGTGGATATCATTATACCAAGTGAGAGACCAAGGCTTATATACAGCAAACTTTCCAGCATCAGCAGGGCCAGGCTTCCCTTTATAGGTATACCAAAAACCAGCCATGAAAGAAAGAGGATTATAATCACATCGATAAGTGAAAGTACTACATAAGGCGTGACCTTGCCGAGGATTATCTGTATTGGTCTGAGTGGACTGACCAGGAGGACCTCCATGGTTCCGAATTCCTTCTCACGGGTTATTGTCACGGAGGTCATGAGCGCACAGATAAGAACCAGTATTATTGTTATTACACCGGGAACAAACATATACCTGCTTTCAAGGTTGGGGTTATAGTACATTTTTACTTCGGGCTCAATCAATAAGCGGTCAGGGGCTGAGGGTTTGTTCAGCTCCAGCATATAGTCATTTATGATAGCCCTTGCATAGCTGGTGACCAGGTTTGCAACATTGGGTTCGGATCCATCTGCAATTATTTGTATGCCTGCCAGTCCCTCGCCCAGCAACTTTTCTCCGAAATTATCTTCAAATATCAGCACTGCTTTTATATCCCCTGCCTTGAAGGACCTGTCAATATGGTCTCCTGACTGAAGGTTCTTTTTCAGTATGAAAAAATCAGATGATTCAAGTTTGGAAACCAGTGCGGTGCTTATTTCATCCTTCGATGGGTCAAGGATTGCAATCCCGGCATTTTTTATGTCTGTTCTTACCGCATAGCCAAATATCAGTATCTGTGCGGCAGGGATGCCAAAAAGGATTACAAGTGTACGTATATCCCTGAAGATGTGTATAAATTCCTTTTTGACAAATCCTGCAAATCGTTTCATACTTTCTTATTATTCGGCCTTGCAATCTTCACAAACACTTCCTGTACAGAGGATGAGTTATATTTTTCTTTCAGACCGGTGGGACTGTCAATGGCCACTATTTGGCCTTCACTCATAATACTCACCCGGTCGCAGTATTCAGCTTCATCCATATAATGGGTTGTGACGAACACAGTAATACCGTCGGAGGAAGCTTTATATATCATTTCCCAGAACTGCCTGCGCGTAATGGGATCTACCCCACCTGTTGGTTCATCCAGGAATACAATATCGGGATCATGCAATATGGCCACAGCAAAGGCCAGTTTCTGTCTCATGCCCAGGGGGAGGTCACCTATTATACGCTTACGATAGGCGGTGAACTGCAGTGTATCGAGCAGCTCTGTTGTTTTAGACTCAATAATTTTTTTTGACAGGCCGTAAATACCACCATAGAGCATTATGTTCTCTGCAACCGTAAGATCCTCATAAAGGGAAAACTTCTGGCACATATAGCCAATGTGTTTTTTTACCTTTTCAGCATGTCGGTAAATATCATAGCCGGCCACGATAACATCACCCGAGCTTGGTTTTGACAGGCCGGAAAGTATTCTCAGTGCGGTGGTCTTGCCGGCACCGTTTGCTCCCAGGAAACCAAATATCTCACCCCTGTAGACATCAAAACTCAGCCTGTCATTGGCAACAAAGGATCCGAATTTCTTCACCAGGTCCCTTACTTCTATGACCTTTTCATTTCTCATTTTGTACCGTGCTCATTAATTCCAGGAAAAACATCTTCAATACCGGTTCATTTCTCATTTTCTTCCGTGCTCATTAGTTCCAGGAAAACATCTTCAATGCCGGGTTCAATCTGTTCAACAGAGGGGTCCGGGTGCCCTGCTTTTTCAAGCTTCCCGATGAGGGAGCTGTCGTAGCTGTCACCGTGAAAGCTTATATGTACAGAATCGCCAAAGGGATAAACACTCTCAACAGAAGGGAAGGAACGGAGATCCTGTATAAGCCTGAATTTCTCAGGGGCCCTTACAGCATAAATCTTTTTACCGAATCCTTTTATTATACTGGCGGGTTCATCTATATCAAGTACATGTCCTTTCTGCAACAGGGCTACCCTGTCGCACATCACAGCCTCATCCATGTAGGGTGTTGACACCAGTATTGTTATCCCTTCTGACTGCAGTGACTTAAGTATTTCCCAGAATTCTGTCCTTGAGACGGCGTCCACTCCCGTTGTGGGTTCATCGAGGACTACCAGGTCAGGTGCATGGATAAGGGCACAGCAAAGGGCGAGTTTTTGTTTCATTCCACCTGATAATTTGCCTGCGGGCCTTTTTTTAAAAGGCTCAATATGTGCATAGATGTCCCTTATAAGGTGATAGTTTTGCTTTACGGTTGTGCCGAATACGGTGGCATAGAAAGTAAGGTTTTCCTCCACCGTCAGATCGTGGTAGAGGCTGAACCTGCCCGGCATATAACCTATCCTGCTACGCAGCTTAAGATAATCCCTGAAAGTGTCGAAGCCCATAACTGTTATTTTGCCTGTGTCAGGCAGGAGCAATGTGCTTACAAGCCTGAAGAAAGTTGATTTACCAGCTCCATCCGGACCTATCAGGCCGAAGATTTCAGATTTTCCGACATTGATACCAATATCCTCAAGAGCGGTGACACTGCCATATTTCTTTGATATGTTTTCAGCGATGATCATGGTGCTCAGTCAGATGTGCCAAAGAAGGCTTCAGCTGGCATGCCGTTCTTAAGCGTGCCGTCATTTTTCACCCATATTTTAACTGCATAAACCAGATGCACCCTTTCTTCCTTTGTCTGTATTATTTTTGGTGTGAACTCGGCTTTGTCCGAGATATGTATGACCCTGCCTGTAAATTCTGAATAGTTTTTTTCACCCCTGTCTGTCCTTACTTTGCATTCCTGTCCCAGCTTAACCTGTCCGAGCTGTGCCCCGCTTATATAGACCTTAAGTTCCATATTGTCAAGGTCGGCAATCTTTACAATAGGTTTACCTGTGGCCGTAATTTCTCCGGCCTCGGCATATTTCTCAAGCACGGTACCTTCAGAGGGGCTTTTTATATAGCATCTCTCAAGCTGTTCAGTCAGCATGGCCTCCCTGGAGTTGAATACTTCCAACTCGCTCCTGATTGTCAATTTCTGAGAATTGTTTGCTTCTTTCTGCTTTTCAAAAACCCTGAGCTGTCCTGTAAGATCATCCAGTTGTTTTTGCGTTGCAGCCTTATCGCGCAGCATACTCTCCACTCTTTCAATATTTACCCGGAGGTTGCTTATCTGTTGCTCAATGATCCTGTTCTGTGCATCAATAGAGCTGAGTTTTGTCATTACACTGTTGCGGCTTGCTTCCAGTTCGGCCAGCTGCAGTTTCAACATGGCTGTGTCAGTCATTGCTATAAGCTCACCCCTGTTTACCCGTTCTCCCTGTTCCACCATCATGCCCAGGATTTTGCCGGCAGTCTCTGAAGCGACCATTATTTCTCTTGACTCAAAGTTACCCCATGCATCCGGTTCATCATTCGAACTGCCGCAGGAAGTGAGCAGGGCTATAAAGACTGTGAAGTATATCAGTTTTCTCATTTTGGTGATATTTATGTTATTCGATTTCTTTGCCGGCTATATTCAAATATTCAACCTTAGCTTTTGTAAGACTGACGGCATGTATTTCCCGGTTTATGACAGCCTCTTTCTCCTTTGACCATTCCCTAAGGTATTCAGAAGCTGTTATAATGCCGTTATTATACTGTGAAAGAGCAGTTTTGCGTACGCTTTCAAGTGTCGAGATCAGTTCATCGTCATTTTCCAGTGCCGTCTCCAGGCTTCTTATCTCAGCGTATTTCATTTTGAGGGCACGAACCAGGTTTTCTTCCAGGCTCTTTTTGTGAGAGTCTATGATAGCCTTGTTAATATCAATTAGCTGCTGTTGCCTCTTACTATTTTTCCAGTCGGTGATCTTCCATTTTATTCCCGCTCCAACAATATAATATGGACCAAAAGTGTCTGAGAAAAAATCATTGCCCGGAGGCTTTCCATAGCCCAGTGTTGCAAAGGCGAAGGCCCTGGGCATCCTTTCGCTTTTTACCAGGCCTTTGCCCGCATCCAGTTGTAGTCCTTTCAGATCCAGGATCTTCAGTTCGTGGCGTGCCGGTTCTTCGCCTGGTCTTATGTAAACATCAGGAACAAGAGCCCTGGTTTCATTGTTAATATCCATGCCGGTAAGCTGCGACAGGACAGCAGCCGTGGAGTTTATCCTTATCCCAATTTCGCCTGCCTGTTGTTCAATCCTGATTTTCTCTGCCCTGAGCACATCCCTGTCGGAAGGCAGGAGCACGCCGTTCCTGATACCTGACTCAAGGCTCAGTATCTGCTCCGTAATGGTCTGGAGGTAAACAGCAAGTTGCTCACTTTGTTTCTGAAGAAGGATGAAGGTAAAATAGTACCTGTTAACCTGTTCTCTTATAGCGTACAATTCCACTTCTACCTCTTCCATGCTAACTTCATGTGCGGCATCTTCAAGGAGGCGATTGCCCTTAGTCGCTCCGCCGTCATAAATAAGCTGGTTAATATCCATCGTCACCTTATACTGATCATGGGCCACTACCGGCAGGTAATCTTCTATTCCCGGCAGGGGTGCCATGCCCAGTGAACTACCCAGGTCAGCTACGCTGGAGTTATACAGGGCACTGGCCCCGGCTTCAATTTTCGGGTACCATGCAGAATTCAGATTATCCTGCTTAAGCTGCCATATCTGCTGTTGCAATTGTTTTTCTCCTGCCCGGGGGTGATTGTCCAGGGCGTTCTCATAGCATGTCTTCAGGCTTATCAGCTCCTGGGCTGAAGCATTTAAAGAGCAGGCGATAAACATTACCAGGATCATCGGGATATACTTTTTCATTGTCCGGACTTGTTTTTGGGTTCAACCATGTATTGTTTAAGGGCGCTGATAATAAACCCGGGAGCTATATGCATCCTTTCATTTATGAATCTGTCATAGTCAATTCCATCCTGCTGCAATATTCCCCTGATGATTGGTTCTGCAGCTACAGGAAAGACAGAAAGGGAGACTATACTTACCATGAGATGAGATATGGCTTCATCGGGAATCCGGACAGTTAGATCGCCGGTCATTTTTGCCTTTATATTTTTCATATTGACCCTGCTGAGAAATTTCTGTAGTAGTTCCGGGTTCCGGTTTACCTCGGTAAGAATAAACAGGGGAAGTTTTGGATTCTTCTGCAGAAAAGTGATATGTTCCTTAAAGAAATACCTTATTTTTTCCTCAAAGGGCATATCTTCTTCAAATATGGCGGCGAATTTTTTGAACATCTTGTCTGACAGCTTATCAAAGACTGCCGTAAATAATTTTTCCTTGCTCCTGAAGTAATAGTGCAGCAGGGCTTTGTTTATGTTTGCCCTGTCTGCAATATCCTGCATACGGGCTGCTGCCAGGCCCTTTTCCTCAAATATCTCGGTGGCAGCTTCAAAAATCCTTTCCTCTGTTTGCCTGTCTGCCTTTGTCATTTGTTTTGACCTATTGGTTTAAATAAATAAATAAACTAAATGGTTTAACCAAAAAGTCAAATATATAACAAAGATTATAAATGTGCAAATTATTTAATTGAATATTTTAACCATGTGGTGCCCGGGGCAAAAGCAGGCAAGGGAAAAACATTGAAAGTACCGCACTTTGATAAGAAACCTTCAGGTTGAAGAAAAGAACAGGAACCAGTCACGTTTTACAGGGTGTAGCGAACTGCGATTCATGGGGATTTTTACCAGCGTCTGCTGCCGAACCTTGGATTTACTATATTGTTATAGATTGAACCAAAGGTATAGGTAAATCCTATTCCGCCGTCAATGCTGTATGCTGTTTGCAGCTCCTGCAGTTGCAGCAGTATATCGGCTTCATCCAGATCGCCTTTGGGCAGGGTTATCTGGTTATTTATACGTGCCACACCTCCCCTGATCATCAGGGACAGTCCCTTGATTAGCCTGATACTTACGTAACCATCCAGTTCTATCCTGTTCATGGACAGGTCGTGCAGGTAAGCTGAAGCTTCCAGTGAAATGTTTATCTGTCCCCATCTTTCCTGTACCTGGTATGCCACATCAAGGCTTTGTTCAAAGAGATGTTCTTCCGTCTTATCATAGATGGTTGTATCTATATAATTATTATAGGTGTATCCTATACCGTAGAGCATCCTGAGCTGCCTTCTTGTAGATTCGGTATATGGAAAAATATTGTATTCAACTGAAGGAACGATATCCAGGCTTGAATTCAGGTTCCTGTAGGTTGATGAAGAAAGATCTGCCCGCACTCCTGCCGACCAGTGATCGGAGATACTGCCAACAAGCAGGTTATCTATTGACCAGGAATTCCTGTCACGTATATATGTTGTATCCTCATAGGTATATTTCGTTTCCCTGAACCGCATATCTGCCCTGAGTTCATACTTCATTGCATGTGTGATACGGGTGGCTTCAATGGAATTATCCCAGTTAATTGATTTAAGTGACTCTTCAAATTCAAAATCCGGGTCAAATTCAAATTGAAAAACCCAGTTATCCCACTTATCGATCACTTCTGTTTCCTCGGAAACACCAAGGTGGTTTATCTCTATCTCCTCGAACAGGGGTGTGCGTGCAACATACCTCATAAGACCCATACCCAGCATCTTCGTGGTACCTTCCCTAACATGGTCCCTTGTTTCATCAGGGTTGCTGTGATAAACGAGTGTGTCATTCATTCCTTCAAACTCTTTTTGTCCAAGGTAGGTGAAGGTGTATTCGGTTCCTCCGCTGCCGGTCGATTGTGTTGTCCTCAGCACATAAACCTGTGCTTCCTTTACATCCCTTACATAGTTGATATAGGGTATTACCCTTCTTATATAGTCCATATCACAGCGATGGCAGTCGATAAACACTTTTACAGCATTCTGTCTAAGGCTGTCGGCTGCAGGTTTCTCCTGTGCCTCAAGCAGTGGAGAAAACAGGAGCAGTACAAAAGCCATAATCATATAAACATACTTGTTTCTCATAATAATCCTTAGCTTTAAAGTGAGCCGAATATATTAAAAATAAGTCGTTTAACATTATTTTACCTTATGTTATACAAATACAGGGGCAATGATAAAATGCAGAGGGGGGAACTTAATTTTTATGTTTCGATAAAGCATCTTATCTTGGTTATATGAAAGCAGCAGACCGTGACTTCCAGGTGTTTGTCAAAGCGGTGGGTGCAAGGTGCAATATGTCCTGCACTTACTGTTATTACCTCGACAAGAAAAATCTGTCAGGGAGTAAGCTGGCGGGGCTTATGCCTGAGGATATCCTTGAGGAATATATCAGGCAGCATATTGCGGCCACCCCGGGTAATGTTATTCAATTTTCATGGCACGGGGGAGAGCCGTTGCTGGCAGGTCTGGATTATTTCAGGAAGATCAGGGAATTGCAGAAGAAGTACTTGCCTGCAGGTAAGTATTTATTAAATGGCATACAGACAAACGGCCTGCTTATTGATGATGATTGGTGCCGTTTTTTTGCTGACAATCATTTTCTTATAGGCTTAAGTATGGACGGACCTTCTTTTCTGCATGATATTTACCGCAGGAAGGTTAATGGCGAGCCTACTTTCAGCGAGGTAAAGGAAGCATACCTGCTACTGGGGGATTATGGTATCAGGACTGAGATTCTCTGTGCCCTGAATGCTGATAATGTGATGTACCCTGTACAGGTTTACGAATTCTTCAGGGCCCTGGGAGCCGGGTATATTACCTTCATCCCTGTTGTTGAGAGGGCAGATAACGGGAGTCTGGCAGGATACACGGTACCCCCTGAAGATTATGGTGCTTTCCTCAGTACGGTTTTTGACCTGTGGAAGGCGAAGGATATCGGCCGGATTAAGATACAGATTTTTGAAGAAGCTCTTCGCACTGCTTTCAGGCAGGATCACACTCTGTGCATCTTTAAAAAGACATGTGGAGGGGTGCCCGTTCTGGAGCTTAACGGTGATGTATACTCCTGTGATCATTTTGTGGATAGTGAGCACCTGTTGGGAAATGTCAGGGAAGAAACACTTTCTGCGATGCTTGATAGCGGTCAGCAGAGGGAATTCGGAGACAATAAGCTCAATACCCTGCCGGCATATTGCCTGGATTGCGGTGTAAGGGACATGTGCAACGGTGGATGCCCGAAGAACAGGTTTGGAAAGACCCCTTGCGGTGAGCCCGGCCTGAATTACCTTTGTCCCGGTTACAAGATGATATTCAACCACATAAGCTCCTTTGCCGGGACCGTTGACGCGGTCTGGAATATTTAAGATTTGAATGCCAGGCCCCGGACTCGCCAGTGCCTGACCGGGTCCCTTTTATCCGGGATGAGCCGGTTTTCTGTCACCCCAGTTTTTCCCTGAAGAATTTTATGGTCCTTTCCCAGGCCAGCTTTGCAGCTTCTTCGTGGTACCTGTCGGGGTTTGAATCATTATTGAAAGCATGATATGCTCCCTCATACATATATATGGTGTATTCAATCCCCGCCTCTTTCATAGCTTTTTCAAATTCTTCGATCCCTGCATTTATACGTTCGTCATTACCCGCATAATGAGCCATCACGGCTGCCTTTATTTTTGGCACATCCTCACTGTCGGGCTGGCTCCCATAATATGGCACCGCCGCATCCAGTTCCGGGGCCTTTACGGCAAGCTGGTTGGTCATGGCCCCTCCCCAGCAAAAGCCTGTACATCCTACTTTTCCGTTTGTAAGGGGGTGTGTATCCAGGTATTTAACTGCTGCGACGAAATCCTCCACCGTCCTGTCCCGGTCCAGTTCCCTCATCATGGTACGCCCTTTATCCGGGTCATCCTCGGGTGTACCACCCAGTGGCGAGTTGGCATCGGGAGCAAGCGCAAGGAAACCTTCGGCGGCCATACGCTTTGTTACATCTTTAATATGGCGCACAAGTCCTTTATTCTCATGTATGACAATAACGGCCGGCAGTTTATCATTACCCTCCGGTCTGGCCATAAAAGCCATCACCTCACCCGAGGCACCCTGGTATTTAATCATCCCGCTCTGCAGTTCATTCAGCTTTCCGGCAGGCGATGCTGCCAGTACATCGTTCTCTTCCAGAAGGGGCAGGAGTGAATAAGCTGCCGCCGTACCGCCGGCAAGCAGGGCAAGCTTTTTCAGGAAGTGCCTCCTGTCAAGTCTTCCTTTTTTATACTCATCATATAGCGAGTTAATTTTTGGATCCATAGCCTTGTATGATTGGTTAGATATGTAAGTTACGAAAATTATGAATATATGCTTTTGATATTTCTGTTGCATTCATTAATTTAGTGATAATAAAATGTTTCGCTAAATTGTTTCTCACATGTTGGTAAAGGCATATTCAAGTGCTGTCTTTGGCATTGATGCATCCACCGTTACCATAGAGGTTAAT
>JBNJHQ010000082.1:0-11398 GCA_051748705.1 Bacteroidota bacterium
GGGTAAATTCATTGTCAGGCATATGACTGCTGAAAATTTAAGTAATGGCAGGCGTTCAGAAATCGTAATGAGTGATATACGTACGGGCACACAGATAAGGGATGAACTTTTCAATGTGTCCAGCCTGGGCAGGTAGTGAGAAGATAAACATGCAGGGTCAAAAAATCAGGCTCTGATGTAAGCAAGCATACTTATTTTGGTAAGGGTCAATGTTTTTTTCCTATTTTAGCATCTTATTTCTTAGAGGATGAAACTAACACCCATTGACATTACCATCATTTTCGCCTACCTGGTGCTGACGATTGTACTGGGCTTCTGGATATCAAAACGTGCGAGTAAAAACCTTGACTCTTATTTCCTGGGTGGGAAGAGCCTGCCCTGGTATATGCTCGGGTTGTCCAATGCCTCGGGGATGTTCGATATTACCGGCACCATGTGGATGGTGGCCATAATGTTCATTTACGGTGTAAAAAGTGCTTTTATTCCATGGCTGTGGCCTGTATGGAACCAGGTAATACTGATGATATTCCTTGCCGTCTGGTTGCGCCGCTCGAATGTACTTACAGGTGCTGAATGGCTGAAAACAAGATTCGGTGAAAGCAGGGGTGCAAAAATGTCTCATATTTCTGTCGTTGTCTTTGCCCTTGTGGCTGTTATAGGTTTTATAGCCTATGCCTTTGAAGGAATCGGGAAGTTCTCCGTTATGTTCCTCCCATGGGACCTTTCTACAACGGTACTGGGCTTATATATCTCTTCAGAGAGAATGTACGCACTTCTAATTATGGGTATCACCACACTCTATGTTGTGAAAGGGGGAATGTACAGCGTGGTGCTTACAGAAGTGCTACAGTTCATAGTGATGACCATTTCCTGTATTATAATAGGAATAATCGCTATCAGACTGGTTACCCCCGAACAGCTCGATGCGGTAGTGCCCGAAGGATGGAAAAGCCTTTCTTTTGGGTGGACCCTGGACATCAATTGGTCAACCCTGCCGGGGGATGTTAACCGAATGCTGAATGAGAAAATACACAGCGACGGATACGAACTGTTCTCAATCTTCCTGATGATAGTGATCTTCAGAGGCATACTCGTCAGTATAGGCGGCCCGGTGCCCGGTTATGACATGCAGCGAGTGCTGGCAACACGCACACCAAAAGAGGCTGCCCTGATGAGCTGGTTTGTGTCGGCAGTGCTTTTTATTCCGAGATACCTGATGATAGCAGGCCTGGCAATTATAGCCCTTGTTTATTTCAATCCTGATACCCTTATCAGCGAAGGGAGCATTGATTTTGAAAAAGTGCTGCCTTTTGCTCTGAGTAACTTTATACCGGTTGGTGTGCTGGGTATTATCCTGGCAGGACTGATAGCAGCCTTCATGTCGACATTCGCAGCCAATGTCAATGCCGGTCCGGCCTACATAGTAAACGATATTTATAAGCGTTTCATCAGACCCGACGCCAGCCAGAAAACACTGGTAAGGCTCAGTTACCTTTCTTCCGTTTTGATGGTAATAATTGGCATATCGGTTGGCTTCTTCGTTAGCTCAATAAACAGTTTGCTGCAGTGGATCACAGCAGCCCTGTTCGGTGGTTATGCCGCTGCAAACTTTCTTAAATGGATATGGTGGCGCTTTAACGGTCATGGTTATTTCTGGGGTATGGTAGCAGGCCTCGCAGCATCACTGGCCCTGCCTAAATTGTTCCCTGAGCTCTCCGTGATACTGGCCTTCCCCCTCTTTATTCTGCCCCTTTCAGCAGCAGGTTCACTCCTGGGTTGCTTACTAACCCCTCCTGATGACATGAAGGTGCTGAAGAGTTTCTACACGAGCGTAAGACCATGGGGCTTCTGGGAACCGGTATACAGGGAAGTGATAAGGGAAAATCCTGGATTCAAAAAAAACAGGGCCTTTAAAAGAGACATGTTCAATTCACTTATCGGCATCATATGGCAGATGATGCTTATCATATCACCCATTTACCTTATTATCAGGGAATACAAGCAGATGATATATTGCCTGATTATCCTTGCCCTTACATCAGTTATTCTTAAATTTAACTGGTATAACAAACTGGAAAAAGACGCATAAAAACAAATCATGGAACGACACGAATTTGACAATGAAGTAAAACGTTTATTTAAAAAGCATAATGAGCTTGTAATAAGAAAGAACAGGGCCAGGAAGAGAGGTAATGGTATTTATGAAAGATACATATACCCGGTGATCACCCGTGACCATATACCGGTGCACTGGAAATATGACCTCAATTATGAAACGAACCCTGAGCTGCTGATGCGCCTGGGAGTGAACTCCACGTTTAATGCCGGGGCAATAAGGCTGAATGGCAAATATTGCATGGTGGTGAGAACCGAGGGCTTTGATGTAAAATCCTTCTTTGCCGTTGCCGAAAGCCCGAATGGAGTGGATAACTGGATCTTTCATGAACGACCGGTGCAAATGCCCGTGACTGATGATCCTGAAACAAATGTATATGATATGCGCCTGACACAGCATGAAGATGGCTGGGTATATGGATTGTTCTGTGCGGAAAGAAAGGATAAAAGCAAGGCGGATGATTCATCGGCAGCCCTGGCTTCATGTGGTATTGCAAGGACAAAAGACCTTATTGTCTGGGAAAGGTTAGCCGACCTCAGATCAAATGCTGCACAACAAAGAAACTGCGTGCTTCACCCTGAATTCGTAAACGGTAAATATATGCTGTATACACGCCCACAATCAGGATTCATTGAAACAGGAGACAGTGGCATATCAGTTGGCTTTACCGCTTCTATGGAAAATGCTCTTATTGATGATGAAATATTGATGGATCCAAGGCAGTACCATACAGTTAAAGAAGTGAAGAACGGACAGGGACCACCACCTATTAAAAGCGAAATAGGATGGATACACCTGGCACACGGCGTAAGGAGAACAGCTGCAGGCTTAAGGTATACCCTCTATATCCTGCTTACTGACCTTGATGAACCATGGAAGGTGATTAAACGACCATCGGGGCACTTTATTGAACCACTTGGTGATGAAAGGGTTGGTGATGTGTCAAATGTCGTCTTTTCTAATGGCTGGATAAAGGATGATGATGGTACGGTATTTATCTATTACGCTTCATCCGATACCAGGATGCACGTGGCCACAACCAGCGTGGATAAATTGACCGATTATATCAGGAATACACCTGAAGACCCCGGAAGGACAGAACTGTGTGTCAGACAAAGAACAGAAATGATTGACAGGAACCTGGAGATACTGAAAAAGGATTTCCGGGATCTGTTAGAATAATAAAAGCCGGATAAATCAACAACTGAGTGATGGAATACTGGGACACAACTATTGTTGCCCCTGCAAGCGGTACAGGAGGTGCGATATCTGTAATAAGGGTCAGCGGCAGGGATGCGCTGAAAATTGCGGATGCAATATTCAGGACCCCATCATCTGCCGCCGGCACGAATCAACCATCAGTTTCAGGAAAGTCCTTGTCAGAAGCCCGCACCGGCAATCAAAAAAAAGAGAGCAAGAGTCCGCCTGGAATAAAAAAGAGCGGGCAGGGCTTAACTGAAAAAGAAGGTTTTAGTATTCTATATGGCGATATCGTTGATGGAGATGAGGTGATTGATGATGTACTGGTATCAGTATTCAGGGCACCTCATTCATACACAGGGGAAGATTCTGTAGAGATAAGCTGCCATGCTTCGCCATATATCCAGAACAAAATACTTCAGCTGCTGGTGGATAACGGGGCCTCCCCTGCCCGCCCGGGAGAATTTACCCAGAGGGCTTTTCTTCAAGGTAAAATGGACCTGTCGCAGGCTGAAGCAGTGGCTGATCTTATAAATTCAGAAACTGAGGCAGCCCACCGGCTGGCCATGCAGCAGATGCGGGGAGACTATTCGAGGGAGATAAAAGAACTGCGTGAGAAAATGCTCCATTTTGCCTCGATGATCGAACTGGAACTGGATTTCGGTGAGGAGGATGTTGAGTTTGCAGACCGTACTGAGCTAAAGGCTATGGTAAGGGAGATAAAGACCTATACCGACTCGCTGAGAGATTCATTCAGGTATGGTAATGCAATAAAGAAAGGTGTCCCGGTAGCAATTGTGGGTAAACCAAATGTGGGTAAATCAACACTGCTGAATGCCCTGCTCAGGGATGATAAAGCAATAGTGTCCGAGATACCCGGAACCACAAGGGACGTAATTGAAGATACAATAATCATCGAAGGTATCCTCTTCAGGTTTATAGATACCGCCGGACTTCACGAGACAGCGGATGTAATAGAAAACCTTGGTATCAGGAAGACATACCAGAAAATTGAACAGGCTGATGTGGTATTCCTTCTGGCCGATGCAAGGGACGGGCCGGAATCGCTCAACCAATCATTCCTGGAGATAAGAAGGCAAATAAAGGATACGGGCAAAGCGCTCTTCCTTGTTGTTAACAAGACTGATCTGCTTAAAGAAAAACAAATTGAAGAATTAAGAAGCGCCCTGATATGTCCCGAAGATCAGTGTGTTATGATCTCGGCCAAACAGGGTAAGGGGATCCCGGACCTGATAGCAAAGCTTACTGCCGGCATAGTAGCCCTGCAGTCAGGATCGCAGCAGCTGGTAGTAACAAACCTGAGGCATTATGAAGCCCTGAAAGAATGCTCCCGCAGCCTTGAACGCGTTTTAGGTGGTCTTGACGAAGGGCTGCCCGAAGACCTTATTGCCACTGACCTGCGCCAGGCTATCCACTACCTGGGTGAAATAACCGGCGAGATATCTACAGATGAAATACTGGGTAATATCTTCAGGAATTTCTGTATTGGTAAATAAAGTACTCCTGTAAGCTTACACGGGCGAGTATAAAGAAATCATAATTCCTGGACCACCAGGTTTCTCCAGAGCACTTTAATACCGCCTCCGTCATGTATCTGCAGGGCTATGCGGCCATTGGCTTTTCCTATTTTTGGATCATCCAGTTCAACCATAAGATTACCATTCAGCCAGGTGGTAACTTTGGGTCCCTCTACTTTTATGCGCATGGTATTCCATTCACCCTCTTTCAGGTAACCTTCGTTTTCCTCAGGAATCTGCTCCAGCCATCCACGCCCGTATGATTCATATATACCACCTGAATCATAACCCTTTGGTGCTACTTCAACCTGCCATCCGGTAACCCTGGTGCCTTCAAAGACCGACCTGAAAAATATGCCGCTGTTGCCGTCAGACACCTGTTTGAAATCCACAGACAGGTCAAAATCCTTGTAAAACCTTTCAGTTGCCAGGTAGCCGTACTGTTCCTCAGGGCCGCTTTCACACACCAGCAGGCCGTCCTCAACGTACCAGAGCTCATTTCCATATTCCACCCAGCCATCCAGGTTTTCACCATTAAACAGGTTAACCGGCTCCTGCTCTTCTTCAGGCAATTCTCTTATCTTCATGTTCCTGAACCAAATTCTGCTCCCATGGTCCTGCAGGCTGATATGGCCCACTGATGATAGACCATAATCAGGAGCATTCTCCCATTTACCACTGTTTTTCAGTTCAAACCATTCATCGGTCCATGCCTCAAATTCAAGTATTTTCTCACCATTCAGCCAGTGCTCAACATGGCCGTTATCGAATACTATCCGTGATGAGTTCCATTCACCTACCGGGTTTAATGTCTTCTTTTCGCTGTCAGGCACATACATGGCATAGTCGGCACCCGTTTTCTGCCATTCTTCAAGCTCTGATGGAAAGCCCACATCATCCACCAGCTGGTATTCAGGACCTGTGAGATACGGAGTGGGATACCTTTCCGATTCTATTACATGGTATAAGACACCGCTGTTTCCGCCTTCAGCAATTTTCCAGTCAAATTTTAGATCGAAATTTTCATACTGCTTCTTTGTGATTATATAGCCGTCACTATCGCTCCCGGTGCCACTGGCTGCCAGCAGGCCGTCCTCAACAAGCCAGCTTCCGGTTCCTTCAGCATTATATGCTTTCCAGTTCTCAAGGCTCGCACCGTCAAACAATAATTGCCATCCTTCTTCTACCTCCGCTTCAGTAAGTTCATTATTTACCTGGCCACAGCCGGCAGGAATGACCATGCTGATCACAAGTCCCAGAATGTATATCATATTCTTTCTCATAGTATTGGTTTTTAGATAATTCTTAAATACAATATTAGTCAACCGAAAGGATTAAAACAAGTCTGCAGCTTAAAATGCATATTTGCCAGCAAGAGGGATTCGAGCCAGGAATCACGAAAAAGTCACATTCTCCGGGTACACCTGAACCAAATCATGGTATACATGTTTATGATCTTATAAAGGCTTTTAAATTGATATAAATTAATACTATTTTCGAATATTCTAAAACTCAAAGTCATCCTATATGAAAACAAAATACTATTTCCCTGTCAAGGTGACCTTTACACTTTTTCTGACAATTTTTCTCAGTTCATGTGAGAGCAGGAATAAAGGTGAGCAGGAAAAGAATATCACTATATTTTTTATAAATGATAACCATTCCCAGATCGACAATTTCTCCAGGATTAAAAATATCGTTGATGAAGCCGAAGAAAAGGGAAATATTATTATTGCCAGCGCGGGCGATATGTTTTCGGGTAACCCGATAGTCGATTTTTACGAGGAGAAGGGATACCCGGTGATAGACCTTATGAACAGGATAGGATTTGACCTGGCTACCCTCGGTAACCACGAATTTGATTATGGACAGGAGGTCTTGCAGGACAGGATAGACCAGGCTGAATTTGCCTTTATAAGTGCCAACATGATTTCTGAATCTCCCATGCTCGTACAAACACCGCCCGATGTTACAATCAGTACTGGCGGCCTCGACATAACCTTTGTAGGTGTTGTTGAAACAAACGGTAAACCCGGAGCGGTGATACCTTCCACCCACCCCGGCAAGCTAGAAAATCTGAGTTTTGTGAATGCGGCAGATATTCTTGGAGAATATGCCGATTATAAGCAGGAGTATGACTCTGACCTCCTGATACTTCTCAGCCACCTAGGGCATAACTGCGATGAGAATGAAACCTGTGACTATACTGTTGCCAGGAATTTTCCCTTTTTCGATGCAATAATCGGCGGACACAGCCACAGTATCCAGGACACTACAATAAACGGTGTACATATATACCAGTCGGGCTCATATCTCAATTACCTTGGTAAAATATCTTTTACAATAGAGGATGGTGATATCCTGGAAGAGAAGTTCGAGCTGGTCGACCTGGATGAACATCCCTATTATGATAATGAAATACAGCAGCTTATAGAATCATACAACAGTAACCCCGCTTTTTCTGAGATCATTGCCTATAATGATGTCCTTATGACACGTAACCGTACAGTCGGTTGTTTCTACACCGATGCTCTCAAAGCCTATACAGGAAGCGATATGTCAATACAGAACCCTGGCGGTATACGCTCCGATCTGGATGAGGGTGATATAAGTATAATGGATATTTACAGGATGGATCCTTTCGGTAACGGGCTTCTGAGATTTGAAATGAACGTGGGTGAAATTAAAAAATTTCTTGGTGAAACAGGTTCCGGTTTCTATTACTCGGGTGTGGTGATTGAAACCGACAGCCAAGGTCATATTGTAATAAGTGACGGGCAGGGCAATGCCTATACTGACAGCGATGTGCTTTCCCTGGCCGTGAATGACTATATTCCTATGGTTCATGAGGACTATTTCCCTGAGCCTGCAGAGGATTATAGAATGACCACGGCAGATGCTATGATAGCCTACCTCAGGAACCTTGCAGAGCCACTGCATTATGAAAACTGCAACAGGTATTTCAGGTACGAGGAGCAGGACTAAAACTTAAGGTTTTGAATGGAAGCCCGGAAGCTTTAGCCTAAATATAAGCTGAATGATGCTCTTTATCGACGAGCTCCCGGTATTTGAGCACTACCTTCTTGTAGTCTTCCCAGGTATCACGCTTAAGATTAGGATTTCGCAGCAGGGCAGCCGGGTGGTATACGGGCATCACCAGCCTGTTATACCAGTTAAGCCACTGACCCCTCACCTGTGTAATCCTGTATTCCTTACCAAAAAACACGCGCAGGGCTGATGCCCCAAGGGGCATGAGTACCAGTGGGTCTATCAATTCAATTTGCCTGAAGAGATAAGGAACACAGGTTCTGGTTTCCTCATCAGTGGGTGTACGGTTACCCGGGGGACGGCATTTGACAATGTTACTTATGTAGATATGCTGTTCACGCGTGAAACCGCATGCTGCATGTATCCTGTCAAGCAACTGGCCCGATTTACCGACAAAGGGCCGTCCTATAATGTCTTCATCATGCCCCGGAGCTTCACCGATTACGAGAATGGGTGCTTTTTTATTTCCCTCTCCAAAAATTACCTTGTGCCGTGTCCTGTATAAATCACATTTAGTACAGGACAATACTTCCTTCTCAAGCTCCTCCACAACCCTACGGCTTATTCTTCCTCGTATTTTATTACCTCGACAGGACAGCTTTCGGCCGACTCGATTATACAGTCCTCATTAGAGCCGAAATCAGCCCCTTCAATAACTTCCGCCTCGTCTTTCAATACGAAAACATCCGGACACAGGTCTTCACATAAACCACAGGCCGTGCATCCTTCCTCTATCCATACTTTTTTAATTGCCATTTTGTTTGTTTTTAAATCTATATTCAACTAAAAAGGCATTCTGCCGCAATTCATATATTACAGCATCAACCCTTATGTTTAATTTACATCATCAAAAAAGAAATACAATCAACTCTTCAATCAGATGAACTATTATTTCTTACCATTTGCCTAAAATTACATAAATCTCTTATAAAGAAAAAGTGTTCTTTATGTTAATATCAATTTAAGAGGTAAACAAGCCTGCAGGATCTAAGCTGAAAACCATGGTGAAGCTGAGTAACGGGCAGCAGGAAAGTTAAAGGATGTTAGCAGAGCACCTGAATTCTTGCCTGAGCAGGGAATTCAGCAGAAAAGTTTTAAGGATGTTGCCAGAGCGATTAAATTCTGGCCAGGGCAAGGAATACGGCATGAAGCGTTACTGTTACTCCAAGGTACAGATTACGTGATGCTTCCGCATTCAAACCGGGAAATTTGTAATAAAAGGATCCGGGCCTGCAAACAACCATGCAGTCGCCACACAGGGTACATGTTATTCCAGGCTTCCTGTTCCTTATATTCTCCGGCTCAAGTGCATCATACCTGCAAACTGAGGTGCAACGCATACAGGAAGTACATGTTTCGTCAATCCTGAACCTGAAGGGATTCATATATTTCAGATAATTTACGAGGGTGCCAACCGGACAATAATGTATACAATGCATCATCCTTCCCCTGCGGGGTGACACAAAAAATATTATACCCAGGCCTGCCAGGCCGAAAGCAGAAGCAATAATTGTTGTATACAGCGAACTTACATTGAACAGGCGTAAAATGAGGGCTACAAATACAACAAGGATTAGAACGGAAATTTTAAAGGGTTTTGATAATCGCCACTTTCTTCCTGCTGCAGGCTTTTTCTGAGACATTGCTGCGTCAAAGGCACCAAAATAGCACAGGTGACTGCACCATGCGGGTCCTGAGAGAATGACCGTGCTAAGAAAAAGTACCGGCATAAAACCGAATTCAGCCCTGAAAACGGCTCCTCCAATTATCATCATCGGAATGGGTAAATGGAGTTCGTCCGTCATCAAAAAACGGTCAAAACCAAGGATCCCAAGGAATAACTGTGAAAAAAATACCACTGAAAAAATAAGCCAGGTTCTGACCCTCCATTTTGCCTGCTTCGACTGATCCTGCATATTGTAACTTACCCATGAGGCATAAAAAGCTACGAGTATGATCTCAACCCACCCTGCCCCAGGGATAAACCTTTCAAGCAATATGACAGGCCTGTCTACCATTAGCTGGACCATTGAGAGCAGAAAGGCTGTGACCGTGCCGGTAAAAAGGGGCAGAAGATATTTATGCTTCATAGCAGGATAAGTTGTTCTGAATAATCGGCAATACTAGTAAATTTTTCATAATTGCATCACATAAAACATTTTCCATTTCGTACTGTTATACTAACAGGATGAACAAAAACAACTTAACAAAAATACTTTTATAATGAACTATTACTACAGCATTAAAACAAAGGATACATTTGAGAACGCGAAGGAGAAAGTAACACAGGCCCTGGCAGCAGAAGGCTTTGGAATACTCTCAGAGATTAATGTACGGGATACTTTTAAGAATAAGCTGGGAGTAGAATTCAGGAATTATATCATACTGGGAGCCTGTAACCCGGCTTTCTCATACAGGGCCATCCAGGCTGAAGATAAAATAGGCACCCTGCTGCCCTGTAATGTCATCATACAGGAAGCAGGTGATGGTTATACAGAAGTGGCTGCAGTCGATCCACGGGAATCGATGAAAATGGTTAACGAAAAGGAAATTGAAGAGATAGCCGGCACAATAAGGGATAAACTGGTCAATGCCCTCGATAATATCAGCTAATCGGGCTGACATATTTTCACACTATCTGCTGTATTGAAAAGATAAATGATCCGAGGGTGCTCTGGTCTTTCCAGACACTGCTTGCCTTTATCCTGCTTACAATGGTTTTGCCATCATTGTTTATCAACCTTACTTCAAACGATACCATATTCGACTCTTTCCTTAGCAGTCGGTCAAGGCTTTGTCTTTCAATAAGGTAATCATCGGGGTGACATAACTGGAAGAAATTGATACCTGTAAAATCCATATCATTCATACCAAGGATATTCTTAAGCTCCCTGTTGAACCTTTTAAAATTACCGTCAATATCAGTCTGAAGGATACCGGTAGGGAAATTTTCAAAGAGAATACTGTAATCGACCAGCTTATTGTGAATTGTGACCTCCGTCATTTTCCGCTTCACGGCCAGTTGAAGCCGTACCGTCATCTCGTCCATGCTAAAGGGAAAAATCAGGAAATCATACTGCTGCCTGAGTGCTGTATTCATAACTTCCTTATCATCCTTGCCAGCGATAATTAAAACAGGTGTAAAGAGGTTATTTTTACCCTTCAGGCTTTTTAATACAAGCGGATCAACTTCCTCTTCCTCATAAGCGTTATATATGATCATTTCAAACTCCTTCTCGAGGCAAAGCCGTGCAAATTCCTTCATATTAGCCGTATATTCAGCTTCAAAACCACAGTTCTTTATTGGTGACTCAAGAAAGTGAAAATCGATTTCACCTGTATAAAATAGAAGTCTATCTGATGCTCTCACATTAAAAACGACTAATTATGATACGCTTAACATCCTGAAAAGGATATTTAAATTCTTAATTTTAAATATAATACAAATATCCAATATTTCTTCAAAGTGAATGACATTTTTGATCCTCTTTCAACT
>JBNJHQ010000083.1:0-11256 GCA_051748705.1 Bacteroidota bacterium
CCTTGAGTTGGCTATCTTATCTTCAAGCACAGCTATCCTGGCTTCAAGCATACCCTGTGCTTCCTTGGCAGCTGCATATTCAGCATTCTCCGCCAGGTCGCCCTTGTCTCTTGCATCGGCAATCGCCTTTGATATTTCAGGTCTCTGGACAGTCCGTAGTTCATCCAGTTCCTTCCTTAATCTCTGTAATCCTTTTTCTGTCAAATATACTTTATCCGACATTTTCTTCTCTCTTAAAGGTTATAAAAACAAAAGAATCCCGGTTTTCACGGAACTCTTTATGTAACAAATATACATATTTTTCTGATAAAGAGACCGGAAAAACGAAAAAAAAGCGCTCAATTAATTGTTAAACAAAGTCTTTTCGGTTGATAATCTCTGAATATATTATTGCACTTGGCAGATCAAAGTCCTCGATCAGCCTTCTTGCCCTTGAGCTTTCTTCACGGGGAGAAATTACACTCTCTTCACCCAGTTCAGTTTTCGAAATTGAAATATCGGTAACGGATTCTCCTTCCATGGCAAATTCATCTGCCATGGGTTCAGAATATTCACCCTCATATTCAGGCTCCATCTTAAATGTGCGGTCTCCGCCGGATTTTAGCATTTCCTCCTCATATCCCCTGGCTACAGCCTCTGGTGATTTTCCGTCGATCATTTCGTACTGTGTTGATGCCCCCCTTGCTTCAGGAACGGGCATGCCTTCCTGCTGGTCCATCTCATAGGAATAGCCTTCTTCGTCCATATCAGGTACTCCCTGCTGGGGCATACTTCTTTCTGCATTCCTTTTCTTCTTGTTTGCTATTGCACCAATTATACCAATAGTGGCTGCAATCACATAAAATAATATATCACCAATATCTTCCATTGTCTCATTTTTTATATTTTTTCCTGGCTTTCCTTCCTGCTTTCCTCATGGCCTTACGCTTTTCTTTCTCCCTTGCTTCTATCTCCTTTTCATTCTGCTTCATTCTCTCCTGCACATCTGCAGTCTGGATATTGAAGTGTCTGTTCCTTTCTTCCCTGGTTGCTTTCTGGTAATCATCCCTGAGCTTGTCCTCCCTTTTTGCCTGTTCCTTTTTTGCCTTTGTCACAGATCGGGGTTCACTGATCTTTTTCTCTTTTGCCACCTTGCGTTTGCTTCCGCTCATCTTCTTCTCTATCCGCCTGGCTTTCCACCTGTCGAAAATACTGGTCTGAGCCTCTGCAACACTTTCACCGGCGACAAGCAATACGAAAATTAAGATCAGTAAGTTCCGGTATTTCTTCATAAGAATATTGCTAATAATATTATTTGATTTAAAACGTTAAAACTAATGTTTGTATATTTGAATTCCAATAAATTAATTATGCCAGGAATAAGATCAAAGTTAAGGATTTTTTTATTTATCTGCATCATTTTCCCCTTTCACAATTCATGCAGCAACGAAGAAAATGATGTTATTCCTGATGTGCTGGTTGATTTTTATATCGATCTTAATGATCCGGAATTTTTTGCACTTAATGCAATAGGCAATCATGTACTGATAGACAGCAGGACCAATAATTTTGGATATAAAGCTTCCGGCTATGATGATAACGGCATCATCGTTTATCGCGCCCAGGCCGACGAATTCATTGCCCTCGATCGCACGTGCCCTCATGATTATGTTCTGAATGGCAGCAGCATTGCGGTTGATGTAGATGGCATTTATGCTGAATGCCCGGAATGTGAAAGCACTTTTGCCCTCCCCAGTTTCGGCACTCCAACCTCCGGTCCCTCAAAGTATCCCCTTAAGATGTACAGGGCAGTTTTTACAGGGCAGTTCGTACATGTTAGCAATTATTAGCCCACTGTGTAACAGCTGCTCCCCCATGCATGTTGGAAAGGCCGGGACCACGCCGGCGGTCATCACCTAGTAGCGGTAATGATCCGGTTTATAGGGACCTTCAGGTTGTACACCCAGGTACATGGATTGTTTCTCGTTCAGCCTGGTCAGCTTAACCCCCAGCTGGCCCAGGTGCAGCCTGGCAACTTCTTCGTCAAGATACTTGGGCAGGGTATAAACATCAATTTCATGCTTATTATTCCACAGGTCGATCTGGGCCAGTGTCTGGTTGCTGAAGGAATTACTCATCACAAAGGAGGGATGACCGGTTGCACAACCCAAATTAACCAGCCTGCCTTCGGCGAGCAGGAATATTGAGTGCCCGTCCGGAAACTTGAATTCGTCAACCTGCGGCTTGATATTTATCCTTTCAACCCCGGGGGCCGATTCAAGCAGGTCGACCTGTATCTCGTTATCAAAATGGCCAATGTTGCAGACTATACTCTGGTCCTTCATTTTCGCCATATGCTCCACGGTGATCACATCTGTATTACCTGTTGCCGTTACGTAAATGTTTCCCGTTCCCAGTGTATCTTCCACGGTCTTAACCTCAAACCCTTCCATGGCAGCCTGCAGGGCACAGATAGGATCAATTTCGGTAATTATTACCCGTGCACCGTATGAGCGCATCGACTGTGCACATCCTTTGCCCACATCACCATAACCGCAGACAACAACAACCTTACCGGCTATCATCACATCTGTAGCCCTCTTAATACCGTCGGCGAGCGACTCGCGGCAACCGTAAAGATTATCGAACTTGGATTTTGTCACCGAATCGTTAACATTTATTGCCGGGGCAAGCAGTGTTCCTTCCTTCTTCATCTGGTATAACCTGTTCACACCGGTGGTGGTCTCCTCGGAAACACCCTTCAGGTCTTCTACCATGCGGTGCCATTTCTCAGGATCCTGGCTTAAAATACCTTTCAGTGTCTCATTGACAATAGCTTCTTCCCTGCTTGAAGGTTCGATATCCAGTTTTGACGGATCATCCTCTGCATAATAGCCCTTATGGACCATTAAGGTTGCATCGCCTCCATCATCCACGATCAGGTTCGGTCCTTTCCCGCCTGGGAATGACAGTGCCTGTGCAGTGCACCACCAGTACTCAGGAAGAGTTTCACCCTTCCATGCGAAAACAGGAATGCCCCTGTCAGCCATCGCGGCTGCAGCATGATCCTGGGTAGAAAAAATATTACAGCTCGCCCAGCGTACATCAGCTCCCAGCTCAACCAGGGTCTCAATCAGTACGGCAGTCTGTATCGTCATATGCAGTGACCCTGTTATACGGGCACCGGCAAGAGGCTTCTCTGCTGAATATTTCCGCCTGATAGCCATCAGCCCCGGCATTTCTTTCTCAGCTATTTCAATCTCTTTCCTTCCAAAAGGTGCCAGGCCTATATCCTTTACCTTATATGCTAATGTTTCAATCAATACTGACATGGTTTTATATGGTATTTATAAGTTTACAAAGTTACAAAAAATAGGCTCACGGAACAATATTCAGGGGCTTAACAGGCGCATTGTCTCTTCCTTGTCTCTTTCGATCTGGTCGAGTAACTTTTTCCTTGAGCTGAACTTTGTATCACCCCTCAGGCGATGCCTGAATCTAAGCATAATATTTTCCCCGTAAATATCTTCATCAAAATCAAATATATTAACCTCAATGGTCCGTTCCCCTTTTTCCTTTTCAATAGTGGGACGTGGACCGATGTAAAGCATGGCCCTGTACACTCCCGAATCGAGTATCACTTCAACAGCATATACTCCGTCAGCGGGAATAAGCTTAAAGGAATAATCAGGAACAATATTTGCTGTGGGATAGCCCAGCAGGCGGCCGATCTTTTTCCCCTCCACAACTTTTCCCTTCAGCATGTAAGGATAGCCGAGCATCCTGTTGGCTGTCTCGAGTGAGCCTTCCAGAAGCTTTTCCCTTATAAGGGTTGAACTTATTACTTCCTTTCCTTCTTTTAACGGCTCCTTCCTCTCGGCCACAAAACCGTATAAGCCGGCACACTTGCTGATGCTGACTGAACTGTCATAATCCTGGTAGCCGAAATGATGATCATAACCCACAATCAGGTGCTTAACTCCTATTATGTCAACCATGTAATTCTTTATGAAATCACATGTCTCCATCCTGCTCAGTTCAGTGGTGAATGGTAATACAACCAGTTTATCCACCCCCGCTTCGCTAATTAAGCTGATCTTTTCATCCAGGCTTGTAAGATAGCGTATCATACATTTACCCCCCGACAGGACTATGCGCGGATGGGGGTCCAGGGTCACAACCACTGAATCGGTTCCTGCTTCACCTGCCTTTTCAACAAGCGCAGCAAGCAGGGAACGGTGTCCGCGGTGTACACCATCAAACATGCCAAGCGTTACAATTGGCTTATCCGATCTGAAGCCCTTATGGCCGAAAAAAGTTTCCAATGAAAGAATATTTTACGACTGCAAAAATAATAAAGGCTGTGATATCCTGAAATTAATTAAAGGTGTCTGTGCAGAAATTGTTATCTTTAAACAAGATAAGGAAAATTTTTTTGCTCTTTTAGATTGCTGTATAACAAATATTTATTCCCGCATGAAAATAAAACTTCTTTTTCTTCTGCTGCTCTGCCCCGTGATATTTACATCCTATGCCCAGGAAAAGCCTGCTTCCGGGCTGTTCACGGAAGGACTTGTAATACAGAATGGGGTAATGTACGGAAGGAACACCTTTATCAGTGATCCCCAGGCCGGAGATATCATTAATGGCACCTTCGAAAGACCACGGGAGGGTATGCCTGCAGGAAAAACTCCCCGCGGCGGAGATGCAGTCTGGACAAGAATTACAGCCGACGATGAAGGATATTTCTCTTCCCCTGTGCTGCGCGGCGGTGCACTCTATGTAGAATATTTCAGTCCGGACGAAAAAGTCATGCTCCTCAAGGCCAGCGGTCATACAATGGTTTTCGTAAATGGCGAGCCAAGGGAAGGTGACCATTATGATTTCAGTTTTTCAATGCATCCCGTAGTGATAAGAGAAGGACTCAACAGCTTCTACTTCACCAACGGCCGCTACCCCAGGATCAGGGCGGCACTGGAAGGAGTGAGTGCGGATATCATGATAAAAAAGAAAGACCTTACACTGCCTGACCTTATAAGGGAGGAGACTGGATTCAAGTGGGGTGGTGTAACAATAATTAATGCAGGCAGGAAAATTACGGGTGGCCTGGATATAAGGTGCACAGTCAAAGAAATACAGCTAAGCACCTCTTTACCCGCTATTGAAAAGCTGACATCACGCAGGGTAAACTTCAAAATACCTGTTCCGTCCGATCTTGAAGAGGATGAATGTGAAGTAGTTATTGAGTTGTTTTCAAAAATGGGCAAGCTGCTTGACAGCTACAGCTTTATGATAAAAGTGAAAGATTTTGCACAAAATCATGACCGTACATTCATAAGCAGGATAGACGGCAGCGTGCAATATTACAGTGTAACACCCGGCATCAGGCCACGGGAAAAAGGGCAGTCACTGTACCTGTCAGTTCATGGTGCGGGGGTGCAGGCCAGGAACCAGGCGTGGACCTACGACCCTAAGGAAGGTGGACATATAGTGGCACCTACCAACAGGGGGCCCTTCGGCTTTGCCTGGGAAGACTGGGGAAGGCTGGATGCCCTGGAAGTACTGGAAGAAGGGAAAAAGCTCTTTGAAACAGCGCCTGAAAAAACATACCTGACAGGCCATTCAATGGGCGGACATGGGACATGGTACCTGGGAGCCACCTACCCCGACCGCTTTGCGGCCATAGCTCCATGTGCCGGCTATCCCGATCTTCTGAACTATGGCTCGGGGGATGAGACCGGTGAACAAAAAGGCGAAATGGAAAAGATGTTTACACGGGCCGGTAACCCCTGCCGGACACTTAAAATTGCACCTAACTACAGGCACCATGGTGTTTATGTGTATCATGGCGATGCCGATCCCACTGTCAGTGTTGAACACGCCCGGCTGATGCGACGGACACTGGCCGGCTTCCACCCTGATTTTAGCTATTACGAATATCCGGGCGGAACCCACTGGTTCGGGGATATATCAATGGACTGGCCCCCGATATTTGATTATTTCAGCCTGCACGAAATACCTTCACCGGAGAAAGTGAGAAAACTGGAATTTTATACCGCTAACCCGGGCGTTTCAGCTTCATCAAACTGGGTGAGCATACACCAGCAAACCAGACCCTTTGAAATAAGCAGCGTGAAGGCAGAAATCAGCAGCGATTCATCCATGCTCAGGATAAGTACTGAAAATATTCTTACCTTGTGTATCAGGCCGGGCGATATGAGTATTGTTTATCCTCTGACACTCGACATCGACGGGCAGGAAATGCTGATTGACAGTGAAAATATTGGCAGCCACTATCTCAGGAGATCCGTTGAAGGAAAATGGCTGCCCTCGGAAAAGCCCGTACCTGCAGAAAAAGGACCACACAGGTATGGCGGCTTCAAGGATGCTTTCAAAAATAATATGCTCTTTGTTTACGGCACCAGGGGAAGCAGCGAAGAAAACCGGTGGAATTACCTGAAAGCAAGGTTTGATGCGGAAACATTCTCATACAGGGGAAACGGTTCGGTTGAAATTATGACTGACAGGCAGTTCCGGGATGGTGATTTCGAAGGAAGAAACGTAATATTGTATGGCAATGCCGATAATAACCTTGCCTGGGAAATACTGCTCGGTGAAAGCCCGGTGAAAGTATACAAGGGCAGGATTGTTATCGGTGACAGGACTATCACCGGGGATGATATCGCCTGCTATTTTATAAGGCCTCTTGAAGGATCTGATAACTGTTCGGTTGGTATTGTTGCAGGAACAGGAGCCAGGGGCATGAGAGCAGCTTATCCCAACCAGTATTTCATAGCGGGAACAGCTTTCCCCGATCTTACGGTATTCAGGATGCCCCGTGCCGGCAACGGGTTTGATGCAGTTGAATGTGCCGGTTTCTTTGGAAACGACTGGAGCGTGACAGAAGGTGATTTCACCTGGTAAAAGGAATTAATCGTATAGCTTAATGAAAGAAAGTGAATTTTTTCTCAACGACCCATGGCTGGAACCCTATCAGGGAGTACTGAGGGACAGGCATGATGCTTACAAACAAAAACTCAGGGCAATAACTGCCGGTGGTGATCTGCTCTCCTTTGCCTCGGGTCATCTCTATTACGGCATGCATGAATATGATAACACTATTGTTTTCAGGGAATGGGCTCCCAATGCCAGGCAAATATTCCTGGTGGGCAGCTTTAATGACTGGCAGGAGAAGCAGGACTATGCGATGGAGAAGATCAACGAGGAGGGCGACTGGGAAATTGTACTGCCGGAAGATACAATCAAACATGGCGATCTGTACAAGCTGTCAATACACTGGGATGGCGGGTATGGAGAAAGAATTCCATCATATGCAAGAACCCTGGTGCAGGATGAGAAGACAAAGATCTTTTCCTGCAAACACTACAGGCCCGGGAACACACACAGGTGGAAATACCCGGATTTTAGACCCGGCCACGAAAAGCCCCTGATATATGAATGCCACGTTGGTATGTCCTCGGAGGAGGAAAAAATAGCAACATTTGATGAGTTCAGGCAGCAGGTATTGCCCCGCATTGCAAGAAACGGCTATAACACCATACAGCTGATGGCCATACAGGAACATCCCTATTATGGTTCATTCGGTTACCATGTCTCCAACTTTTTTGCCGTATCCTCAAGGTTCGGAAGCCCCGATGATCTTAAAGCCCTGGTAGATGAAGCGCATGGCCTCGGGATAGCTGTAATTATAGACCTTGTACACTCCCATTCAGTCAGTAATATTAATGAGGGCCTCGGGCTCTTTGATGGTGACCCCGGGCAGTATTTCCATTCGGATGAGAGGCGAATGCATGTAGCATGGAATTCTCTTTGCTTCAATTACGGGAAGGATCATGTAATACATTTCCTACTGTCAAATATCAGGTACTGGATGGAGGAATATAAGATTGACGGGTTCAGGTTTGATGGTGTAACAAGTATGCTTTATTATGATCATGGCCTGGAAAGAGATTTTACGTCCTATGATATGTATTTTGATGGTGGCCAGGATAATGATGCACTTATTTACCTTAAGCTTGCCAATAAGCTGCTTCATATGATCAAGCCTTCAGCAATAAGCATCGCCGAGGAAATGAGTGGCATGCCGGGCATAGCATGCAGCATCGACAGCGGCGGAACAGGTTTTGACCTGAGGCTGGCAATGGGTATACCCGATTACTGGATCAAGCTGATAAAGGAGCAGAGTGACGAGGAATGGAATATGGACGGGCTTTTCCATGAGCTGACAACACACAGGGCCGAAGAAAATACAGTGTCGTACTGTGAATCGCACGACCAGGCACTGGTAGGTGACAAGACAATCATATTCAGGCTTGCAGATGCAGAGATGTATTTCAATATGGGCAAGCATATCGATAGTCTTAAGATAGACAGGGCAATAGCCCTGCATAAAATGATAAGGCTCATTACCATCTCAACTGCCAGCGGTGCATACCTTAACTTCATGGGCAATGAATTTGGCCACCCCGAATGGATCGACTTTCCCAGGGAAGGGAATAACTGGAGTTTTAAATATGCAAGAAGGCAATGGAGCCTTGCCGACCGGGATGACCTTAAATATCATTATCTCTATGATTTTGATATCAGCATGATTGCCTTTGTTAAAGACAATGACCTGCTATCAAACAGAATATGTGAGAAGATCTACAGTCATAACAGTGATAACATCCTTGCCTTCATCCGCGGAGATTACCTGAGCGTGTTCAATTTTCACCCCTCAAAATCATTTACAGATTACAGGATACCCCTTACCGGGAGGTTTATAATTGTCTTTGACACCGACAGGAAAGAGTTCGGAGGCTATGACCGCATCGACAGGGATATGGTCTACATATCATCCAGGGCCCCCGGAGAAAAGCTGAATGCCCCGCTGAAGGTCAGCCTTTACCTGCCGGCACGCACGGGCATAGTATACAAGATAGCCCCTCTGAAACGAATCAATCAATCCACTTGAGCAGGTAAAAATCCTGGCGGTGAGGCAAATCATCATTCTTCGGGTATAACCTCAGACCATAAAAGAATGTGCCTGCTTTTTCCGGCACCATCTCCAGGCGGTAAAGCGACCTGCCGTTTTTAGAGCTTACATATTCAAGATCATACTTGGAGATGAACTGGTAATCCCCGCTCTGTGTCATCTGGGTAATGATAAATTCCACTCCTACATTCTCAGGTGGTATACCGTTAACGTTAAGCATCACCTCACCCTTATATGTAACTCCTGCCTTATAGATATTCTCTCCGGGTTTTTCAAAACTGTAAGTGAGTATTTCCAGCTTATTCCATTCATTCTCCATCCAGCGCTTCCAGGCAGACAGGGCAATTGCCCTGGCATAATTATTTGCCTTGAGCAATTCCGATCTCTCCCACAGTTTCATATAATAGGATTCATAATAATCATCTATCATCCTCTTCATTGTAAACTGCGGTGCCACCTGTACCATCGAGTTTTTGATATAGCTTATCCATTCAACAGGTACACCATGATCATCCCTGTCATAATAGGCAGGTATAATCTCATATTCCAGCATATTGTAAATGGTCTCTGCATCCACATCATCCTGCAGTTCCTGGTTGGCAAAGGTACGTTTAAGCGGCAGGGCAAATCCTGCATAGGCCCTGTAACCTTCAACCCACCACCCGTCAAGCACACTGAAGTGTATGGTGCCGTTCATCACAGCCTTCTCACCACTGGTGCCTGAAGCTTCCAGGGGCCTTGTTGGTGTATTGAGCCATATATCCACCCCGCTGATCAGTTGCTTTGACATTTCCATGTCATAATTCTCCAGGAAGATAATCTTTCCCTCGAACTGGGGCATATGCGAAACTTCAATTATACGTTCAATAAGGCTTTGCCCGCCTCCGTCATGAGGATGGGCCTTGCCGGCAAAAATAAACTGAACAGGTTTATCCGGGTCATTTATTATTTCATTGAGCCTGTCGAGGTCCTTGAAAAGAAGTGTTGCCCTTTTGTAGGTGGCAAACCTGCGGGCAAAACCTATTGTAAGGGCATCCGGGTTAAGATGATTGCTGATGTTGATGAGGCGCCTGGGGCTTACCCTCTTATTCATCATTTCAGTCTGTATCCTCTTGCGTATCCACTCGAAAAGGTTCTGCTTAAGCATAGTCTTTATCTCGTAAATATCCTTGTCGGGAACCGAGTATATTATCTCCCACTTTGACTTGTCCGTCTGATCAAAATGCTTCTCCCCGGTCAGTTCACGGTACAATTTCTTCCATTGCTTATTTAACCATGTGGGATAATGAACTCCGTTTGTTACATGCCCGATGAACAATTCTTCCTCAAGGTAACCGGGCCAGAGCACGTTTAACATCCTCCGGCTTACTTCACCGTGCAGTTTACTTACACCGTTAATTTCCTGGGACATGCGTGCAGCAAGATAACTCATATTGAACTTGCCGGAAGTGTCATTATATGCCCTTCCCAGGCTCATGAGGCGTTCCCAGGTAATTTTAAGCCTTTCGGGGTAGTGAGGAATATACTTCCTGAGCAAACCCTCTTCAAAGGAATCATGACCGGCAGGTACAGGTGTGTGGGTTGTAAAGAGCGTTGAAGAGCGTATGGCCTCCAGTCCTTCTTCAAAAGTAAGATGGCGCTTCTCCATAAGGTATCGCATCCGTTCCAGGCCAATAAAGGCCGAATGACCTTCGTTGCTGTGGTAAATATCCGGCTTAATGCCCAGGGACCTGAGCGCCCGTATACCTCCTATACCCAGTAGCAGTTCCTGCTTGAGCCTGTTCTCATGGTCTCCGCCATAAAGATGATGAGTGACCTGCCTGTCTTCATTACTATTTTCATCAAAGTCGGTATCGAGCAGTAATAAACGCACTTTACCCACCTTTGCTTCCCATATGCGGGCCTTTACAGTACGACCCGGCCAGACAAGGGATATTTTCATTTGTCTGCCTTCCTCATCCTCCACGGGCAAGACAGCAAGCTGAGAAAAATCTTCAGCCTCACTGATGACCATCTGCTGACCTTTAGGCCCAATCTGCTGTCTGAAATAACCAAAGCGGTAAAGAAGACCTACTCCCACAATATTATAGTTGGAGTCGCTCGCCTCCTTCAGATAATCACCTGCAAGTACACCCAGCCCGCCCGAATAGGTTTTCAGTGAATGGTGTATACCAAACTCCATGCTGAAATAGGCCACCAGGGGTGTATTTTCACCATAAGGCCTGTCCATATATGTCCTGTATTCAGAGTACACATTTTCCAGGTCAGCTATATATTCCTCA
>JBNJHQ010000084.1:0-6000 GCA_051748705.1 Bacteroidota bacterium
AGCCCTGGCGAAGCAACAGAAAAGCCCTGGCGAAGCAACAGAAAAGCCCTGCAGAAGCAGGGTTTTTTTTAGGATTATAACATTATCCATACCACTTTGTAAAAATTATTATTTTTGTTACAGGAACTATTACGCTTTAGCATTGGGTGAAAAAACACACTATAGTATAAGGGTCAAAGGCAGGGTCCAGGGTGTTGGTTACCGCTACAGCGCGGTAAGGGAAGCCCGGAAGCATGATATCAAGGGTTTTGTTAAAAACCTGCCTGACGGGAGTGTCGCCATAGAAGCCGAAGGCCTTCAGGAACAGCTGGATACCTTTCTTCTGTGGTGCAGGAAAGGACCAGGCACAGGATACGTTGAATCAGTTGACTTCTATCAATTGCCACCTGCCGGCTTCAAAGAATTCAGGATAGAATATTGAAAGGCTGATAAAAACCCTTAAGGGCACTCAAAGTATCCCACCCATTCCAAGAGGGGCTTTTTTGAATAAATTTACAATATTGATTGTCCAATAAACAAATGCTTAAAGCATTGCAATGAAAAGAATGATCATGAAAACATTTGTCTCAACCATACTCCTTCTTATCCTGTTGGCGCCTCAAATTTGCTTTTGCCAGGATCTAAAGGAAAACCCGGAGCTTGACAGGAAAGTGAAAGCCTTCCTGGAAGAGAAGAAGCACAGCTGGTACGACATGAATGTGCCGGCCATTGACGGGCAGCTCCTTTATGACATCATAGTGGAGAATGGCTACACGAGGGCGCTTGAGATAGGCACCTCAACGGGTCATTCAGCCATATGGATGGCCTGGGCACTGAGCAAAACGGGGGGTAAGCTGATTACAATAGAAATAGATGAGAGAAGGTACAGGCAGGCCCTTCAGAATTTTGAAGAGGCAGGTTTATCATCTTATATTGATGCACGACTTGCAGATGCCCACCGGCTGGTAAAAGAACTGGAGGGACCCTTCGATTTTGTCTTCAGCGACGCTGATAAGAACTGGTACAAGAATTATTTTATCGATATCGAGCCCAGGCTTGTTGTGGGCGGATGCTTCACCGCACATAATATAAGTCAGCGGCGCTCGCGCTACGCGCGGGGCCAGAGTGAGTTCCTCGACTATGTAAGGAGTCTCGATAATTATGAAACAAACGTCAACTCATCAGGAGGAGGTGTTTCAATTAGTTACAAAAAATCTAAATAGACAGGCAGGTTAATGGTACAGCTAACATTAAAAGTAACACATGTAAGCATGTTAGTAAGTTACAAAAATTCAAAATAGATAACCCGGTCAATGGCACAGGATGAATTAAAAAGAACACTCGGTCTTTTCCCGGCTACCAATATTGTTGTTGCCAATATTATCGGGGCGGGCATCTTCACCACTTCGGGCCTGCTGATGGCAGACCTGGGTTCGCCTGTCCTGCTCATCATACTCTGGGCTGTGGGTGGAATAATTGCAATATGCGGTGCACTCTCCTACGGTGAGCTGGGTGCCAATATGCCGGAAGCAGGTGGCGAATATATGTTCCTCTCACGGATCTTTCACCCCCTGCTGGGATTCCTCAGTGGCTGGGTATCTTTCATCGTTGGTTTCTCCGCTCCCATTGCAGCTTCAGCACTCGGCTTCGGTGACTATTTCATCAGGGCCTTCCCCGGATTGTCTGAATGGATAACTGAAAATACTTTCCTGGGGCCCGCTGCCGGCGGGAAACTTTTTGCAGTGATAGTGGTGCTGGCCTTCACCCTCATCCATTCAAGAGGCATCAGTTTCGGCTCTAAAGTGCAGAATATACTTACATTGCTTAAGGTGCTGCTGGTAGTGGGACTGATAGTGGCCGGACTGGCATTCGGCAGGGGTGACACCGGAAACTTCAGTGCGGCAAATACCCTTGGCAGCGGACTGGCAGGCTGGAAAACAATTGGTCTTTCAGTCATGTGGATAATGTTTGCATACAGCGGCTGGAATGCATCAACCTATATAGGCTCGGAAATAAAGAAACCAAAAATCAACCTTCCGGGCTCACTTATAATCGGCACAGTTCTGGTGATCATCCTCTACCTCCTTCTTAACGCAGTTTTTGTATATGCCATTCCCCCGGGGGAGATGAAGGGAGTTATTTCAGTAGGTGGTCTTGCGATGGGCAAACTGTTCGGCCCGGGGGCCGAGACAGTATTCTCCCTCCTTATAGCCTTTGCCCTCTTCTCCTCTCTTAGCGCTTATATCATCATTGGCCCCAGGGTTTATTATTCCATGTCGCGGGACGGGCTCTTCTTCAAAGCAGTGGCAAGGATACATGAGAAATACAAGGTGCCGGTTTATTCAATTTATCTCCAGTCACTTATAGCAATAATCTTTATCCTTACAGGCACCTTTGACCAGATACTTACCTATATGGGTTTCTCCCTTGGCATCTTTCCCCTGCTTACCATTGCCGGCTCATTCAGGATACGGCGGACTGGAAAAATTCACACCCGCATACCGGGCTTTCCTGTCCCCCAGCTGGTATATATGGCGGCGGGAATAATAATGCTGGTACTCTCATTCATGGAAAGACCGGTTGAATCGTCTATAGCACTGCTGACAGTCACTGCCGGGATACCTGCCTATATCCTCTTCAGGAAATACAACCGGTAAGGTCGCCGGTCCGGTCATTGGTCATTGCCTGGATAACTGACCGGATCATGAAATAAAATTCAGCCTGTCAGATCCCTGAGCACTACCGAGGCGCATGCACAGCCGAAAGCTGCCGGCATATAGGATACCGTGCCCACATTGGAAGCCTTGTTCTGCTCTCCATCAGTGAGCTCAATACTTTCCCCGGGCACTTCTTCAGGAGAAAATACGGCAGTAAAGCCTTTTTTAATGCCCAGCTTATGAAGCCTCTTGCGCAGTATGCGTGCCAGTTTGCAGTTATAAGTCTTCGATATATCTGTTATCATTATCCGGGACGGGTCTGTTTTGCCTCCCGAACCCATTGAACTGACTACAGGGATCCCCCTTTGCAGTGAGTGAAAAATAAGGAATACCTTCGGAGAAAGTGTGTCTATTGCATCCACAACATAATCAAAGTCACCGCCGAGGATTTCCACCATCCGCTCATCCCGGATAAATTCGGTAATGCCTTCGAGCTCCAGACCGGGATTTATATCCAGCAGCCTCTCCTTCATCAGCTCCGTCTTGAATTTGCCTATGGTGCTTCTCAGGGCGGGCAGTTGCCTGTTCAGATTAGTCTCGTTTATCCTGTCGCCATCAACAATGGTCATCCTGCCCACACCTGCACGGCATATCATCTCTGCAGCATATGAACCAACCCCACCCAGCCCGACAATCAGCACATTTGAAGCTGCCAGTTTTGCCACCTTCTCTTTACCAAGCAATAGTTCTGTCCGCGATTGCCACATATTATTAAATAAGCTTATAGAGTTTATTAAGCGATTTCTACTTCATCTGCAGGCCGGTAAAAACTTTATCAACTTCATATCCTGTCAACTTCATAAACTTAATGGACTTTATCAACTTTATTTACTTATTAAGTTTTTGAACAAAGAATAAAAATTTTCCAGGAGCTGTTCCCTGAGAGTCTGCACTTCAAGCCCAAGGTGTTCCGCCACTGCCCTGTACACCTTTTCAATGCTTATATCAAATCCATCTGTTTCGAGGAAAAGCCTGTTGACAGGCACTGTTTTAAGGGTTTCAACAGAGTTGGGTCCAATAGCCCACTCTACCCAGGGGGACAGGTAAAAGCCCTTTTCAAGCAGCTGCTCCGCCAGTCCGGGCTTACCCCTGAAACCATGAATAATCCATGGCATAGAGGGTCTCATCTCCTTATGACATCTGAGGAGCTCATCCCACCCCTTTACACAGTGGATAAAAAGAGGTTTCCCCACTTCCCCGGATATCTTAACATGAGCCCTGAAAGCCTTTTCCTGAAGGGAGTTTTCTGCACCCCTTAGACGGTCAAAACCCGCCTCACCAAGGGCAATAACCCCCGGCAGTGATGAATACTCCCGCACTTTACCAATCTGTGCTTCAATGTTTTCCTCCTCCAGGTACCATGGGTGGGCTCCGCAGCTGTAGCCAATACCTTCCTTTTCCTCCGGGTACTTGTCTTCGTGCACCATGATATTCTCCAGGGTGAAAATACCTTGCTGCGACACTGCCCCGTGGTCGTGGATGTTAATAAAATCGTTTTTCTGTGGTCCCTTCATAAGTGGCAACTAATGATACTTATCAGAACTAAAAGTATGCAATCAAAACCGGGTATAGACTCACATCCATCAGCTTAATTCTTCAATCCCCCTGTCAATCCTCCCCAGTGTTTCCTCCTTACCGATGAAGGCAATTATATCGAAGAGGTGAGGTCCCCTCAGTTCACCCACTATAAGCAACCTGAAAGCATTCATAACGGCTCCCATTCCATAATCCCTGTCCTGTATCCATTCTTTAACCCTTTCTTCTGTTTCAGCCTGGGTGAAGGGACTGATCCCCTCCAGTACTGACCTGAGCTCTTTCATCAGCACGGGTGAATCATTTTTCCATCTTTTCTTGACAGCGGCCTCATCATAGGTCCTGGGTGCTTCAAAAAAGAAATCGGTCTGGTACCACAGCTCTGAAATAAAATTAACCCTGCCACGTACCATATCAACCAGCCTGGCTGCATCATCCTTTTTAACACTATGACCCTTATCTTCAACTATTTTAACATATTCAGCAGCTATCTCTTCAACAGATAAGATCTGCATATACTGGTGATTGAACCACCTGGCCTTTTCAGGATCGAAGCGTGACCCTGACCTGCCCACTCTTTCAATGCTGAACTCATCAATCAGCTCATCCATTGAGAACAGCTCCTTATCAGTGCCGGGGTTCCATCCCAGCAGGGCCAGCATATTAACGAAAGCTTCGGGAAAATACCCGTCTTCCCTGTAACCCCTGGCTGTTTCGCCGTAAGGCCAGTAAAGCGGGAATACAGGGAAGCCCATCTTATCCCCGTCGCGCTTGCTCAGTTTACCCTTACCCGTAGGCTTGAGCAAAAGGGGCAGGTGGGCAAAGTAAGGCTGGTCCCACCCAAACGCACGGTAAAGCATTATATGCAAAGGCAATGAGGGCAGCCATTCTTCACCCCTGATCACATGGGAAATATCCATAAGGTGATCATCAACAACATTGGCAAGGTGGTAGGTAGGCATGCCATCAGACTTAAAAAGGACCTTATCATCAAGGGTGGATGAATTTACCACCACCCTTCCCCTGATCAGGTCATTCATCTCAATATCCTCACCGGCAGGCATCTTAAACCTGATCACATAGGGCTCCTTCCGTGCACGAAGTCTGGCAACACCGTCGGCAGGCAGGCTCAGTGAATTTTTAAGTCCTTCCCTTGTCTGTGCATTATACATGAAGCTATCACCTTTCTCTTCATGGCTCTTCCTCAGTATCTCCAGTTCCTCGGGTCTGTCAAAAGCCATATAAGCCATCCCTTCATCCAGGAGTTTTTCAGCATATGCACCGTAGATGCCGCCCCGCTCGCTCTGCCTGTACGGGGCAAAGGGTCCACCCTGCCTCACCCCCTCATCAACAGATATACCGCACCAGTCGAGCGCTTCCATGATATATTCTTCAGCCCCCGGCACCAGTCTTGAACGGTCAGTATCCTCGATCCTCAGGATTAAGCTACCCTTATGCTTCCTTGCGAAAAGGTAATTATACAATGCCGTACGCACGCCCCCTATATGCAGGGGCCCGGTAGGACTGGGGGCAAATCTTACTCTTACATTGCCGGTCATAATAAATCTCTTTAGTTGGTACCCTGCAAAGATAAAGAATCCATTTGACTCTCCCCGAAGCTGAGATCCGGGGAACCGCCGATTAATTGTTTATTCCCATTGTGCCCGCCAGGCCCGAAGCTGAGATCCGGGGAACCGCCGATTAATTGTTTATTCCCATTGTGCCCGCCAGGCCCGAAGCTGAGATCCGGGGAACCGCCGATTAATTGTTT
>JBNJHQ010000084.1:6100-11105 GCA_051748705.1 Bacteroidota bacterium
CCCGAAGCTGAGATCCGGGGAACCGCCGATTAATTGTTTATTCCCATTGTGCCCGCCAGGCCCGAAGCTGAGATCCGGGGAACCGCCGATTAATTGTTTATTCCCATTGTGCCCGCCAGGCCCGAAGCTGAGATCCGGGGAAGCGCCGATTAATTGTTTATTCCCATTGTGCCCGGCAAGCCCGAAGCTGAGATCCGGGGAAGCATGTTAACCGGTTCAGCTTAGCTGAGGGACCAGGCGAAGCTAATGCATACGGGCAATTCAGGAATTCATACTTGCGAAAAATCATCTTTTTTGACTTACATTTGTGTTATAATTGACCCGAACGTAAAAAAATAATATCATGAAGACAATGAAAGCCCTTGTAAAGGCAAAACCGGCCAAGGGGATCTGGATGCAGGAAGTTCCCGTGCCCGAACCGGGTTTAAACGATGTGATAATCAAAATAAAAAAGACCGCCATATGCGGTACCGATCTGCACATATACATGTGGGATGAATGGGCACAGAAAACAATAAAAACACCCATGACCATCGGTCACGAATACGTGGGGCACATTGAAGCGGTCGGTGCCGGTGTCAGGCATCTGAAGCCCGGCGACAGGGTTACGGGTGAAGGCCACCTTGCCTGCGGTCATTGCCGTAACTGCCGCCGCGGGAAAAAACATGTCTGTGAGAATTCAGTTGGCATAGGCGTTCATATTGATGGTGCTTTCGCTGAATACCTGAAGTTACCGGCTGAGAATGTTATTTTGCTCGACGACCGTATACCGGATGACTGGGCTTCCATTATGGACCCTTTCGGAAATGCCACACATACAGCCCTCTCATTTCCCCTGATAGGTGAGGATGTGCTCATTACGGGAGCCGGGCTTATAGGCAGTATGGCCGTTGCCATTGCCAGGTTCGCGGGGGCACGCTATGTTGTGGCCAGTGACCTCAGTGATTACAGGCTTGATATAGCAAAGAAAATGGGTGCCACAATGGTAGTCAATCCTTCAAAGGGGGAAAAAGTATCTGATGCCGTCAAAAAATTAGGCATGAGAGGTTTTGATGTCGGTCTCGAGATGTCAGGCGCACCCGCGGCATTTAACGAGATGATAGAAAATATGTATAACGGATCTTCCATATCCCTGCTGGGGATCCTGCCTTCCAAATTTGAAGTGCCCTGGAGTGATATTATCTTCAAGGCTATAACCATGAAAGGCATTTATGGCAGGGAGATGTGGGAGACATGGTACAAGATGGAACAGATGATAATAGGGGGAATTGACCTGAGCCCTGTTATCACCCACCACTTCCCGATCGACGATTTCCAGAAAGGCTTTGATGCCATGGAAGAAGGAAATTCCGGGAAAGTCATCCTTGAATGGGAATAGGGCCAGGCCCCCGGTGAGGGCTCCCATAAGTGTATCAGGATAATGCAATTGAAGAACTTTTCGACCGCTCAATTGTTTACTATTTAATACCTTTGGTACAGAGCCCTTTAAAACACCAATAACAATACACTTATGGAAACTCCCATCTTCTCATCAATCGGAACAACCACAAAGAAAGAGAGCTTAATCCTTAACGACCGTATCGATGACAGCTCGGCACTTGTATTTATATGCGAGCATCCCTATTCGGGTTATTACGGGTCAACAGTGCCTGATAAACCGGAACCCCAGTCAATGTATCTTATAACTGACCAGAACTATGATAGCGATATGATCATCAGATCAATACAGGCTGTCAAGAAGCATTTTGACTATGATTTTGATGCTGTTCCCGGTCTTATCAGCTTTCTTAACAAAGACTTTGGCATGATAAGGGTACAGTGTGTATCATATCAGCACGTGCCCAAGCTTATACGTGCACTCAGGAAAGAGAATATTGGTTTTATGCCAATGCGTAACTTCCCTTCCTTTGAAGGCATAGTGAGGGTAACAAAATATTTCAAGACTGAAGAAGCCAGGCCGGGCATATTTCTTGATACAGGCAACCCAAATTTTGCCTACCTGCACATTGAAAGGGAAATTGAATGGAATGTATTTGAAAAGATCTACAGGGATGTCAGTAACAACATCACTGATTTTTCCTTTGATGCCGCCCTGGCCAAAATGTACAATGAAAAGGGCGTACTGGATTTCATACGTATTTATGATGAAAAACGCACAGTGGAAAAACTGGTGATCATACACAATAAGTTCAAAGATATAATCCAGAAATATTAAGCAAATAAGTCTGCCCGCTTCCATTTGTCAACCCTTCTGTCCAACAGCATAAGGCAGCGACGCCGGCCTGAAAATTCTCCTTTGCACCCTGCTGCCTAACAGCATAAATTTGACACTTGTATATTATTAATCTTTCAAAAATAACAGTATCTTAATGGCCTTTATTAACTAAACTGTTGTTAGCTTATGAGTAATATGGGCTCTTATGATGAAAGGGTAAAAAATTTCGACTGGTCTGTAGCGGAAAAAGATCTTGATTATAAAAAAGGTGATGTACTGAATATTGGCTGGTACTGTTCAGACAGGATATGTGAACAGGGCAAGGCCGGCAAGGTGGCTCTTTACCACGAAGGATTCAGCGGGGAAGAAAGGAAGTACACCTTCAACGATGTCAGGCTGGCAAGCAATACCATCGGCACCTTCCTGAGAAACCTGGGGATTAAGGAAGAGGACAGGGTTTGCCTTTTCATGGATAAGATCCCCGAGCTGTATTTTTCTTTCCTCGGGGTTCTGAAGATAGGTGCCATAGTGCAGCCCCTCTTTTCAGCCTTCGGTGATGAATCGCTGTATGTGAGGCTTGAAAATGCCGGTACCAAAGCTATTATAACCCAGAAGAAGCATGTTGGCAAAGTAAGGAAGATCAAGGATAAACTGCCGGGACTGGAGCATATCATCGTTGTTGATCACAATGAGGCCCGGCCCCTTCAGGATAAGGAAAAAGCCTTCAGGCTTACTGAGGAGGAAGCCGTTGAAAATATGGAAATTCACCCTACAAAGGCTGACTCACCCTCGGTATTGCATTATACCTCGGGAACAACAGGCCAGCCCAAAGGAGTGAGACATGTTCATTACTCGCTTATCTCACAGTACCTTACAACAAAGTGGGTGCTTGACCTGAGGGATGACGATATTTACTGGTGTACAGCAGATCCCGGATGGGTAACCGGCACCTCGTACGGTATTATTGGACCTTGGAGCATGGGTGTTACGCAGTGTGTTCTTGACAAAGGTTTTTCAGCCGAATCATGGTACAGGTTCATTGAAAAATACAGGGTCACCATGTGGTATTCGGCACCAACAGCTATCAGGTCACTGATGAAAGCAGGGGATGAGCTGGTAAAGAAATTTGACCTTACATGCCTGCGTCACCTGGCCAGTGTGGGGGAACCCCTCAATGCGGAGGCTGTTGTGTGGTCGGAGAAAGTGTTCGGCCTGCCCTTCCTCGACACTTACTGGCAGACGGAAACAGGGTGTATGATGATAAGCAACTACCCGGGAATGAAGGTAAAACCCGGGTCTATGGGCAAGCCCTTCCCCGGCATTACAGGGGTGGTGCTCGATCCCAATACCTACGAGCCTGTCAGCGAACCGGGCAGGGTCGGACTGATAGCCTTCAAGCCGGGCTGGCCCTCTATGATGACCACCTACTGGAATAACGAGGAGAAGTATAAGGAGAAGTTTGTTAACGGCTGGTACCTCGCAGGCGACAGGTCCTCCATCGACAGTGATGGCTATTTCTGGTTTATTGGTCGCGACGATGATGTTATAAATACAGGCGGCCACCTTGTAAGTCCCTTCGAGGTAGAATCAGCCCTGATAGAACATGAAGCGGTGGCCGAGTCTGCCGTCGTTTCCAAACCCGATGAAGTGAACATGGAGGTTGTAAAGGCATTTATAAGCCTTAAACCGGGTTACGAGATGAACGATGATCTTGAATTGTCAATAATGAACTTTATCAGGAAGAAACTGTCGCCCCTGGCTATGCCCCAGGAGATCGAATATGTCGACAGCCTCCCGAAAACAAGGAGCGGGAAGATAATGAGGCGTATATTGCATGCCAAAGAATGGGGAGAGGAGATAGGTGACACCTCCACCCTGGAAGACGATTAGAAAAGAGGTATTAATATTTTTAACAATAAAAAAGAATAAACATGGAAGACATTAAAGATCTGGTTCTCACCTACGTGATTAATGAATACCAGGAAGACGAGGATGATGAGATAACGTACGATACCCCGCTTATCTCAAGTGGTTTTGTTGATTCATTTTCAATGGTCTCTCTAAAGGTATTCCTTGAGAAGAAATTTCATATCAGCATACCTGACGATGAAGCAACACCCGAAGCTTTTGATTCGGTAAATAAAATTGTTGACCTGGTTAACGGCTATCTTGAAAAAAAATAAATATTTGGGCTTATGAGTTACAGTGACAGAATAAAAGAATTGTATGTAAACCAGATTGAGGGCATACAGGCTGCAGGCATTTATAAGGAAGAACGCTTCATCCATTCTACCCAGGCAGCAGATATTGAGGTCGAATTCCCGAGCGGATCAGATCTCAAGAATGTGATAAACATGTGCGCCAATAACTATCTTGGCCTTTCGTCCCACCCCGAGGTTATCAAGGCGGCGCATGAGGGACTTGATTCGAGGGGTTACGGTATGTCATCCGTCAGGTTTATCTGTGGCACACAGGATATACACAGGGAGCTTGAGAATAAGGTGACTGAATTCCTTGGCACCGAAGATACCATACTGTTCCCGTCATGCATGGATGCCAATGCAGGTGTCTTCGAGGCCCTGCTCACCAGTGAAGATATTATGATATCCGACAGGCTTGTACATGCCTCCATTATTGACGGTATGAGGTTATGCAGTGCGGAGCACGACACTTTCAAGCACTCGAACATGCAGCATCTCGAACAAAAGCTGCAGCTTCACGCCGACAAAAGGATAAAAATGGTGATTACCGACGGGGTATTCTCCATGGATGGCGACCTGGCCAAACTTG